>NZ_JAYFER010000394.1:0-227 GCF_055795065.1 Lyngbya sp. CCY1209 | reverse complement strand
CGTTTTTCATCCCGTCCGGGTTTTGGTATCCAAACTCTCCGTAATGGCTTGGCTTTGAAGTTTCCTTTGATTTCCTCAACAAGTTCAAACCTTTGTTTCGGGGATATTGCTATCACACCATCTACTCCGGCAGTTTTCTTGCCTTGGTTGTCTTGGGTCACTCGTCTTACCGCTAAAAGCCTTGCATAGTATGACTTCAACAGGAGTCTTTGCAACCTTTTGGCTTT
>NZ_JAYFER010000393.1:0-293 GCF_055795065.1 Lyngbya sp. CCY1209 | reverse complement strand
CTGGTATTCACCCCCGACGACTGGGATACGGCCAAAACCGTGACCGTGACGGGGGTGGACGACTCCGTAGTTGACGGGCCTCAAGCCTACACCATCGAAGTGAGACCGGCTACCAGCGACGATGCCAACTACAGCGGTTTCAATGCCGCCGATGTCGCCGTCAGCAATGCCGACAACGATACCGCCGGAATTACCGTCAACCCCACGGCAGGTTTGACCACGACGGAAGACGGGGGGACGGCAGAATTTACGGTGGTTCTCAATACCCAGCCGACAGCCGATGTTGCGATCGC
>NZ_JAYFER010000392.1:0-3248 GCF_055795065.1 Lyngbya sp. CCY1209 | reverse complement strand
GTTATCGTTTCCGGCGATATCCGCTGCGATGGCGGCTGCAATATCCACGGTTACTTCCCCGTCGGCGTCGGGGGTGACATCAAAGGTGTAGGTGATGTTGTCGGCGGTTTGCAGGTTGTCGGCGCTGCCGTTGCCGACGGTGATATCTGATACCTCGAACCCGGCGACTTCTTCGCCGAAGGTGGCTGTCACGGTGAAGGGCGTGTTGATTGTCTCCTCGGCATCCGTGGTGAGTGTCACCGTGGGGGCGATACCGTCTACCCGCACATCTGCTGTATTGCCCACACCGTTCAGGGTGAGGGTGGCATCGTTGTCGGTGGCATCTTGGATGGTGGCATCGCCCGTCAGGGTTAAGTCGCTGCCGAGGGTGATGCCGTCGGTGTCTTCGTTGCCTTCGGCGACGGTATAGCGGAAGGTGTGAGTCAGGGCAGATGAACCATCGCCGTTCAAGGTGGCGTTGACAGTGCCACCATTGTCCAGGGTGAGGGGCACAAGGACGCTGCCTGTTGCCGGGTTGATGGTGACGGCTTCGCTGAATGTCACCTCAAAGTCGAGATGTTCTCCGATGATGTAGGTGTCGTTGGTTGGCAGGGTGACGCCGGTAATGGTGGGGATGCGGTCAAGGGTTTGGATGCCACCCGCCTCGGGGGTGCCGGTGAGGTTGGCGGCGGCGAAGTTGATGTCGGCCAGGGCCGGGGCGTCGATGCTGAGGGTGTGGCCTTCGGTGGCTGTTGTGGCAATGTCGGCGGTGAGGAAGAGGTAGCCGGTGGCGCCGTTAGCAATGGTTCGGGTGAGTCCGGAGAAGGTGAGGCTGTTCCCCGAGTCAACGGCAGCTTGAGTGCCGAGGGAAGTGTCAGATGGGTCTAGGATTTCATCGGTGGAGTAGATGAGTTCAAACTCGCCGATGTCTGCTGCGGTGTATGTGCCGCCTGGGGTGAAGGTGATGCCGTTGAGTTCGGCGGTGTCAACGCTGACGGCGAGGTTGAGTTGGTAGAGTGTCTGGTCGGTTGCACCGGCCAGGAGGGTGGCGGCGGGAACGGTGGGTGTGGAGATGTCAACATCCGGTATGGGTAGAAAGGTTAGGTCAGTGCCGAAGCTGTTGTCATTGTTGTCATTTGTATTCTCATCATCGGCGGCGGTGTTGCCGGAACCGTAGACATTATTGCCGTTGACGGTGGGTAGAGAACCCGGCATCCCCTGGTCGTTGCCGTTACTGTTGGTGGTGGATTTCATGGCGAAGATGGCGCCACCGAAGCCTTTACCGTCGTCCTCTGTAGCGGAGTCATTACCGCCCGTTCCGCCCGTGGCACTGTTGTCGCTAAAAGTGGTGTTGGATAGGTTGAGGGAGCCACTGCGGATGAAAATAGCTCCACCCATCCCTGCACCGCCGCCACCGCCGCCGCCGCCGAAGTCGCCGCCGCCGCCGAAGCCACCGCCGCCGAAGCCACCGACGCCACCGCCGCCGCCGCCGAAGCCACCGACGCCACCACCATAATCACCCGTGCCGCCGTAGCCACCATTATTGTCTACCGAATCACCAAAAAGACCGCCGCCGCCGAAGCCACCGGCATTGCCGAACATCCCGCCACCGCCAAATGATAAAGAGGTATCACCACCATTGCCCCCCTGGGCGGTGTTGTCGGTAAAAGTGACATCCTCAACTGTCACCGTACCGGAGTAAACAAACAGGGCGCCGCCCATACCGGCGCCGCCTCCACCCAAGTAACTACTCCCCCCCTGGGCTTTACCGTTGGTGAGCGTTAAGTTCTCAAGATTCACCGTTCCCGACTTCACGAACAAAGGACGGAAACTGTCGCCCCCGCTAATGGTAGCCGTTTCTACCACCCCCGTCGTTGCCGGGTCGTCTCCCGTGATAGTGATGTTGCTATTTATCAGCCGCTTCATCACTCCGGTGACGGTGATATTCTCTTCGAGAACGATGGTATCGTCCGCCCCTCCAGCATCAGTATTGGCTTGCAAAATCGCCCAGCTCAAAGTTCCTATGGTATCGCCCAAGCCGTTGTCGGTTGTTTGTGTGACGCGAAAAATTGCCATTTTTTTAACCTCGTTGAAATGAAAAATGAAAAATGAAAAATGAAAAATGAAAGATGCTAAATGGCTCAATCCGTGGGGGGACGAGCCCAGACTTTTCTCATGGCTGGGTTCCTCCTGCCTCGGTGGATAACAAGCCGGGATAAAACAGTTCGTAAAACCAGGGGTGGGTCTGTTTCAACTCGGCATCGATGCGCGGGGAAATCTGCCGCCGCCGGGGCGGTTGAATCTTTGGGTGGGTTGAGTGGGGGTATTTGAAGCGGTAGTAACTGTCCGCTTCCTGCCGCCGCACCGTCAGGTTTTGCGGGTCGATGTCGTGGGGTTTGAGGCCCAACCAGGCGAACAGGTCGGCCATCACTGTCTCCGGTTCGCTGGTCAAATGCTCGAAGACGACGAAAAATAGGCGCTGCTGCTCCTCCGGGGGTCGGTCTTGCACGGCTTGCACCGACCGCAGGGGCCCGCCCACGACGCCTTTGGGGGCGAACAGGGCTTCGGCCCGGGCGTAGGGGGACAGGTTGGCGAGGTCGTCGGGGAAGTCGAGCCACAGGGTTTGCCGATGCTGGGCTTCGATGGAGCCGAAAATTTGCCCCAACTCCCGCACGCACACCAACATCCGCGCCTCGGGGTCGAGTTCCAGGGCTAACTCGATTTGGTTGAGCCAGCCGCGGTGCTTGTCCACCACTACCGGGGCTTCGGTTTCGTCCCACCACGCCGCGGCAAAGGCGCGGCAGGAGCGCTGGAGGCGGCGGTAGGTGCGGTCGAAGTCGCCGTCGAGTCGGGAGAGGAGGAAGTCGCTGTCGCTCAGGTGGGCGCGTAGGGTTTGCAGGGCGCCGAACAGGGGCGAACTCATGCCGTCAACGTCGATGTCGGGATGTTCGGCGAGCAGTTGGCACAGTAGGGTTGAGCCGGAACGGGGCAGTCCGGTGACGCAGACTAATTTGGGGTCGGACATGGCTGGGAATCGCGCCGAGGGAGTTGACGCGCCATTCAATGTACAAATAATCGTGATGAATTGTCGCCCTTTGCGGTGGGTGCGGAAGGGCGGCTGAGGTTTAGTTGTGGGGTGGACTCATGATGGAAAAGGAGTCAACTGAACCCGACACCTCGGGGGGGGAAAGAGTGCGTTAATGAAATGTAACGCACCGCAAATGGTGGGTTACTGGCCCCCAAACCCCCAATTCTGGGGGCTTTGAGTG
>NZ_JAYFER010000391.1:0-16078 GCF_055795065.1 Lyngbya sp. CCY1209 | reverse complement strand
GCGAAGACAGCGACGGGGATTCTGGGGTCAAACAGTAAATGCAGGCTGAGCCTGACTGACTTTACCTCGCCCACAGGGTATGGGGGTCGATCGCTCCCGGTACAAATGTCCATCTGTTAATATGATACGCTTTCGATCGCAATTCCGCTCTTGGCCCGACTTCCGAGGCTCCATTCAGCTCAATTCTAACGCCGCTTCCAGGCGCTCTGCCAAAGCCACGATCACCGAACGGCGGGCGATCGCTTCCACCCATTCGGACGGAATCGCCTCGAATCCATAATAGATCCCCGCCAGTCCCCCCGTCACCGCCCCGGTGGTGTCCGTATCGCCCCCCAAATTGACCGCTTTCAACACCGCTTCGGCGTAGGAATCCGTCGTCAGCAGGCACCACAGCGACGCCTCCAACGTATGGAGGACGTAACCACTCGAAGCGATCGCCTTTTCCGGCAGGGTCTCGATCTGCCCCCCGAACACCCGCTCGAAGGTCTTCAACTCCGCCTCAAACGGCGGTTTGCTGTAAATCGGTTTGACCGCTTCCACACCCTGGATGTAGGCCGTTTTCGGGTCGAGTCCCCGCAACAAACCGATGGCAATGCTGATGTAAATGCCACAGGCCATCTGCGATCGCGGGTGGCCGTGGGTGAGGCAGGAACAGTCGTGGACCCGCCCGATCAGTTCCGAAAATGGCAGCGTTCGGTAATAGTAAACCAGGGGCAAAATCCGCATCAGGGAACCGTTGCCGTTGCTGTTATCGTCGGTCCCCCCCGCCTCCACCGGCGGCACCCCCCGTTTCAAACGGTGGATGGCCATCCGAGTCGTGCCGCCGATGTCGAAAACTTCGCCATAGGGCGCCCAAGCCGCCTCGTACCGCCACTCACAAAAGGAGCGGGCGATCGCATTCAAATCGTACCCGTCGCAGAGGCTATGGGCCAGACAGAAGGTGAGGGAACTGTCGTCGGACCAGGTTCCCGGCGGTTGGTTGTAGGTGCCGTAGCCGCTCATCCCCTTGACGGGGTGGAGGCGGCACTGGCTGCGGGAGTGGAATTCGACGGGAACGCCGAGGGCATCGCCCACGCAGACTCCCATCAAACCGGATAAGACTGGAGAAGATTTCATCGTATCAGTGAAGAGATTTACCGAATATTAGAATTTTACCAAAAAATCGGGTCAAAAGCCTCACCTTTTGAGGGTGAGGAGTGAGAAATGGGGAACGAGTTTCTCTTTTCTCTGTTCCCACTCCTTCCCCATTGGGGAATCTCAAATCTCAAATGAGAGCACCGTGCCTTGCGCCCCCACACCCCACACCCGTTGCCCTGAGTACACCCTTCAATACCGTTGACTCACCTGCTTTCTCAAGGTTTCCAACGCTTCGGACGTCTCGAATCCCGGCAACTCGGGATCCTCCGGACGGCGAGAGTGCGGGGGGAGACTGGCAACGGAGGCCGCGGTGCGATCGGCGATTTCCGCCAGCGTCTCGGGGTCCTTCACCCGCCGTCCGCTTTTCATGACCAACTGCAACAGGGACACCGATTCGCCCCCGTTCTTGTCACCTTCGTCCATCAACTGCAGGCGATCGCATTTCATTTTCCCGTCCTCCAAAATGCGATAAACTTGTTTTCGGCCCGGATAGGTGAGTTTGCTGCTCGACTTCTTCATCACCGGGATGCCGTCAATTTCCACCAGCTTGTAAACCCCGTTGAACGGAGTGCCGCTCACCAGTTTGGTGCCGACACCGTACCCGTCGATGGGGGCGTTTGCAGCCTTCAAACGGGCGATTTCGGCTTCGTCGATGTCCCCGCTGGCCAGGATCGCCACCTGCGGGGGCAGGAGCGATCGCACCTGTTTGGAGAGTTCCGCCAGATCCCCCGAATCCAGTCGCACCCCTTTGATTTCCATCTGCCCCGCCTTGACTTTCTCCGCCAACCGTTTCGCCGCCGCCACCGTGTCGTAGGTGTCGATCAACAAAGGCGCCCCGGGGAAGTAGCGCCCGAAGGCCTCAAAGGCTGCGTCCTCGTCTTCGTCGATGGCCGCGATCGCCATGATCAGGGCGTGGGCCATCGTCCCGGACGGTTCCCGGCCCAATTTCAACGCCCCCAGCACGTTGGAGGTGGCATCGAACCCCGCCGCCAACGCCGCCCGCGCCGCCCACAGCGCCGCCTGGGGGCTGAAAGCCCGCCGGGTGCCGAATTCCAGCAACTTCACCTCCGGCCCGGCCATATCCCGCATCCGCGCCGCCCGGGTGGCGATCAGGGTCTGGTAGTTGATCGTATTGAGGAGGTAGGTTTCCACGATCTGGGCCTGCCACAGGGGCGCCTCCACCCGCAGCAGCGGTTCGTTGGGGAAGACCGCCGTCCCCTCCGGCACCGCCCACACGTCCCCCTCGAAGCGGGCCTCCGCCAGCACCGACCAAAACCGCTCGGGGGCCTGTTTGAAAATTCCCAAATTTTTCAGCGCCTCGATTTGGGAGGGATCAAACCGGAGATTTTCCAAATATTCTAACGCCTGGGTCAGCCCCATCGCGATCGCGTAGCCGAAGTTTCCCGGCAATTTCCGGGCGAACAGCTCGAAACAAGCCGGTTTGCGATCAACCCCCTCCCCCACATAACAGGCCGCCATCGTCAGTTGGTAGAGATCGGTCAGCAAGCTCTCGTCGGCGGGGGTCGGGGACAGTTCCCGGTTTTCCCGCAGTCGGTCGGTTTCCTTGGCAGTTGTCATGGGACGAATCCCCCCTATGCTGGCGTTTTTTTAATTATAGTGAAATTTACCATATCTGTCCAGCGGTTCGCGATTTCATGATTATAAAAAATGATTAAGTTTTGATGATTTTTCAGAGCCGAGCCTTAAAATACGTCCGACGGCCCTTGACATGAATTGGAAAGAACAAATTGACATGGCTACCTACGAAGATCGGGAAGCATTCATCCCCTACCGACGCCGCGATCTGATCGAACTGTGCGTCCGAGACGGCCGACTCCCCCGGGAAGAAATTCCCAAATTCCGCGAATTTTGTTCGATTCTGACCGCCCACTACCATTTCAAATTTCACCAAATTTTGGAAACCCTAAAGGAAAATTACGCCCCCTTCAACCCCGACTCGGACACCCACTTTATCGGCGACCTCACCCCGGACGACCGCCGAACGATGGGCGATCGCCTCACCGCCACCTTCGGAGAACTATTGGCAGCAGCAAATTACTTTTTGTTATCCAAAAAAGCCTTAGATAAAGCCCTGGAAGAACAATCTTTAATCGACCTGCACACCAACGTAAACTTTGACGAATTTGCCAATATAATTTGCTACTGTAGGGGGGAAAAATCTCAGGCTATAACGGTCAAAAAATGGGGCTTCAAAAATGAACAAGTCGCCATCAAAATTTTCGAGCGGGTGGTGTTGCTCCTGCGCTTCAAAGGGGAAAGATATTTCCAGAAAAAGGGGGAGGCGATCGAAGAGCTGAAATTCAAACCCGGAAAGGCTTACATTTATTTCTACAAAAATGTCCCCAAAAATGATTTGGATTTACTCTTTCCCAACGTCAAAACCTACATGACCTGGAAAGATCGGCTGATGCTGATCGTCCCCGCGATCGGTGCCGCCGTCGCCATCATCCTGAGAATCCTGCCCCAAGTCCTATTAATTTTCGGCGTAATTCTCTTTTTTGTCGGCGGCATCCCCGGCCTGGAAGATATGAAAGCCAACGAGCGACAGGTACAGGATATCATGCCGCTTTTGGTCACGTTTCTCTCGATTTTAATCGCCTTGGGGGGGTTCGGATTCAAACAATATTCCAGTTACAAAAGCAAGAAAATACAATTTCAAAAGCACGTTACCGACACCCTATTCTTCAAAAACCTCGCCAACAACAGCAGCGTCTTCCACGCCGTCACCGACTTGGCGGAGGAAGAGGAGTGCAAAGAGATCATTCTCGTCTACTACCACCTGCTGACGAGTCCCACACCCCTGACGCCGGAACAACTCGACGATCGCATCGAAAAATGGATGGAAGAAACCTTCGGAACCCAAATCGACTTCGACATCAACGGTCCGTTAAAAAACTTGGCGGACATCCGCGGCAAAGTCGTCCGCAACGGCGAAGACGAGGAAAAAATCAAAGCGGTTCCCCTCCTCCGCTACAGGGATGACGGCTCTTGCCAGGTGCTCTCCCTCGAAGACGCCAAAGCCGCGATCGATTACCTCTGGGACCGGATCTATAATTGATCATTGACAATTATCAACAAATAGCGGGAATAGTAGTGGGAACGCACCGCCGAGGACTTTTCACAATTCCACTATTACCCATTCCCCATTCCCCATTCCCCATTCCCCATTCCCCACTACCCCCTACCTCTTGCCTATCGCCTATCGCCTATTGCCTATCGCCTATTGCCTATCGCCTATTGCCTATCGCCTATCGCCTATCGCCTATTGCCTATCGCCTATTGCCTATTGCCTATTGCCTATTGCCTCAAAAAAAAAGAGCAGCCTTCCGTGGCTGCTCAGAGGAGAGTCTAAAAACCGTTGTTGACAGAAACTAGGAGTGAGCGTTCAGTCAGTGAAGAAATAATTAGCCGGACAGACCGTTGCTGCTGAAAGCGTCGAGGCTGTAGGCGGGGACTCGCTGGTTGTAGTCAGTTTCCGTACCCGTCACCGATTTGGAAAGCCGTTCAAAAGATTCGGAATTCCAGTTGCGGAGGTGGATAGGCTTGGACTGTTCGCCGCGAAAATAAGCCATCGTTCCGATAACGGAAACGGCAACCCAACCCACAACAAAAAGAGCAGCTAAGATAATCATGTTTTGACCTCCTATAAGGTAAAAAATTACAAAAATTAAGTGGTTACAGAATTGCGATCGAGAACGTTACGCCAACAAACCGAGTCGTTTACCGTTGCTTTTCGCCAACCGGATGAAGTTTTGCCGTTCCTTGGAACTGATGCCAAACCGGTTGCAGAAGTTGGTGATGGTTTTGGCGTGCAGTGCGATCGCCTGACCGCGAACTTGATTGAACTTGGCTTTCCCCATCCCGGAGCGAATCAGAACGATAATCGGTGCGAACATCCTCGGGCAACTCCTTGCTGTTAACTTATGTAAACTAATGTAACGAATTTGTTACAAAGTGTCAAGATATTTGACAAATTAATTTTTTTTGCTATAATATGCGCTGCTTGTCGGACAACCCGGGACAAATCTCAATCGGGCAACCCGGGACAAATCTCAATCGGGCAACCCGAGACAAATCTCAATCGGGCAACCCGAGACAAATCTCAATCGGGCAACCCGAGACGGTTGCCCCCACGGATAGGAAGTAGAGGGGTAGGGAGGCAGGGGGGTAGGGAGGCAGGGGGGCAGGGGAGGCAGGGGAGGCAGGGGAGGCAGGGGAGGCAGGGGGGCAGAGGGGCGGAGGAGGCAGGGGGGGCAGGGGAGGCAAATTTCTAGTCAGATCTGTACAAATTTCCCAATCATCTGAATATGATTTTTGCTATTAGCTTGGGAATTGATTCCCAAGCGGTGCGGATGTTTGACCCGCTTCCCCTGCTTCCTCTGCTTCCTCTGCTTGACCGTTGCCTCCCTCCGCCCCTCCGCTTCCTCCACCCCGATCGCCCAAACGCGATAAAATTGATGGCGGTCAACCAGGGGTGGTAGATAAGACACGATGCCCAAGGCTCATATCATCGGATTGGGAAAGTCGGGAAACGCGGCGGCGCGGCTGTTGAAGGTTCAGGGATGGGAAGTGACGGTGAGCGATCGCAACACCTCGGAATCCCTGCAACGGCAATGTCAGCCCCTCATCGACGAAGGAATTGCGGTCAAATTGGGGGAGAGTTTCGACCCCCACAGTGCCCCGGATCTGGTGGTGGTGAGTCCCGGTGTCCCCTGGGATCTGCCCGTCTTGGAAGCGGCCCGCAGTTTAGGCATCGAAACCGTCGGGGAAATGGAACTGGCTTGGCGAAATCTCCGGGACGTGCCCTGGGTGGGAATTACGGGGACCAACGGCAAAACCACGACCACCGCCCTCACCGCCCAGATTTTTGAAGTCGCCGGACTGAAGGCCCCCGCCTGCGGCAACATCGGCAACGCCGCCTGCGAGTTAGCCCTGCAACGGCAGCAAAACCCCTCGATGGCTTTGGATTGGGTGATCGCGGAAATCAGCAGCTTTCAGATCGAATCCTCAACCCAACTCGCTCCCAAAATCGGGCTGTGGACGACATTCACCCCCGACCACCTCAACCGCCACTACACGTTGGAGAACTATTACGAGATCAAGGCGAGTTTGATGGATCGCTCCGAAGTGCAAATTTTCAACGGGGACGACCCCTATTTGAGGCGGACGGCGGGCGATCGCTGGCCCGATGCCCGTTGGACGAGCGTGAAGGGATACGGGGACTTATTGGGCGATCGCACCCGCGGCGTTTACATTGAGGAAGACTGGGTGATGTACGACGGCGAAGCGATCGCCCCCGTCGATAGTTTGAAAATGGTGGGGGACCACAACCGCCAAAATCTGCTGATGGCCGTCGCCGCCGCCAAACTCGCCGGTATCGATAAAGATGCGATCGCCAAAGGTATCGCCACCTTCCCCGGCGTCCCCCACCGCTTGGAAGAAGTCAGCACCTGGATGGGCATCCGCTGGATCAACGACAGCAAAGCCACCAACTACGACGCCGCCGAGGTGGGGTTGGCGGCGGTGGAAGCCCCCGTGATTCTGATCGCCGGAGGGGAGGCGAAGGCGGGCGACGATACCCGCTGGATCGAAGCCATCCACCAAAAAGCCGCGACGGTGCTGCTGATCGGGTCGGCGGCGGAACCCTTTGCGCGACGGTTGAAAGAGAGTCAATATCACAATATCGAAATTGTCGAAACCCTGGAAAATGCCATCCCCCGGGCGGCGGAATTGGCGAGTCAGTTAAAGGCGAAGGCCGTGTTACTCTCCCCCGCCTGCGCGAGTTTCGACCAATACCGCAGCTTTGAACACCGGGGCGATCGCTTCCGGGAATTGTGTTTAGAATTAATGGGATGACAATTAACAATATTCCCCATTCCCTATTCCCCATTCCCTATTGCCTATTGCCTATTGCCTATTCCCTATTCCCTATTCCCTACACCCTACACCCTACACCCTACACCCTACACCCTATTTCTCAAACTGAAATGCCCCCAAATATTGATAGTCTCCATCCCGGCGATCGCTGCTGTAGAGGCGGACGGTGTGGGTTCCCCGGCGGGTGACGGGGCAGGAGATTTCCGGGGTTTCTCGGGTGGTGGGGGGGGCGCAGCGGGATGGGGAGCCTCCCGGGGGAACGACTTCGGCCAGAACCCAGCGGCGATCGCGGTTTTTCAGCCAAATTTCGGCGGAATTTCGGACTCCGGCGGGCAACCATTTGGGGGCGATCAGCTCGAATCCCAAAGCGAAGAAATTGGGGTCGAGGAGGGGTTGGCGGGTGAATTCCGGGCGGTGGAGGGGGCTCGAAAGTAACTGCCACTTGCGATCGCGGGGAAAGTGGGTCATCGCCATCACCTCCGGCGGGGTGAACAGGTAGGCGGTGCGGTAGCGGGAGATGAACCGGGATGGGGTCAGGTAGCCGCTATTCCACGTCACGTCTATCAAATACCAGTTTCCCCCAATTTTGGCTGCGTTCCAGGCGTGTCCCTCCCCGCTCAAGTCCCCGGCGGGGTTGCGAAAATCTCCGGGAATGTAGGCCATATCGACGCCCGCCGCCTCCCCCAGGGCCTTCAACAACCGGGCGAAACCAGAACAGACGGCCTTTCGGGTGGCGAAGACGGTACGGGCGTCTTGGGGGGGATAGTGGCCGCGTTTGTAGGCGGAAAAGTCGTAGTCGATGCGGGTGGCAACGTAGTCGTGGAGGGCTTTCACCTGTAAAAAGGGGTCGGGTTCCCGTCCGACGATATAATCGGCGAAGGATTCGAGACTCGTTTCGGCGATCGCGGGCATCCGCCTCACCAGGGGGTGAACCGATTCTTCCGCCCAGGGCCAGGTTTTGGCGGGAGTTGCCGGATAGGCGACGGTGGGGGGGGATGCGGGGGGTAGAATGAGGGCGATCGCACAGATCAGCGAAATAATTGTAACGCTCAAAAAGACTCGGGGACGAATTCGCAGGGGCATGAATGAAACAGAACTCACCGTTATTATTGATGTTTTCTGTTGCTCAATCTCAAAATCCGGCGGATGGGGGTGCGATCGGATTCGGGTTTGAAGCGGACGGAGTTTGGGAATTTTAGATTTTGGATTTTGGATTTTGGATTCCCCTGAGAATGAAATTGAACGACTGAAACAATCTGATGTCGCTCTGAGTGATAGAGCTTCGCGCCCGGTGTGGGATGTGGGGAAGCGAAGGGAGCAACGCAGATAGGCTTTTCTTCCTCTGCCTCCTGGAGCTTCCTCTGCCTCCTCCGCCCCCGGACCCCTCCGCCCCCCCCGCCTTCCACCCCAACACTATCCGATCGCACGAAATGCCAATTGAAACGCTACCCGACACCGATTTCCAGTATTATCTGATCGCCTTCGACGCCGACGGAAACGAGCGCACCGACGACCCGGACGGCCAAATGAGCGATCGGGTGACGGAGGTTCTCGCCCGGGAACCCGTCACGGACGTTTTTCTGTTCTGCCACGGCTGGCTCAGTGACATTCCGGCATCCCGGAGGCAGTACCGGAGGTGGATTCGGGCCGTCCTCGATCGCCGGGAAGATCTCGCCCGCTTCGAGGAAATCCAGCCCGGTTTTTACGCCCTGGCCGTGGGTTTGCACTGGCCGAGTATGCCCTGGGGGGATTACGATCTCGAAGCGTCGCCCCTGTCGGTGGGATTCGACGGCGCGCGCCCCCATCCCCCCGTCGCCCATCTGGTTGATCGCTACGCCCGACGCATCGCGGATACCCCCACGGCCCGGGCCGCCCTGGAGACGATTTTCAACGCCGCGATCGACAATATCGCCCCGGACACCCTGCCCCGGGCGGTGCGGGAGGCTTATCACGTCCTCGATCGCGAATCGGGTTTGTACGGCAGGGGGGTGGGGGCGACTCCGAGCGGCGATCGCGATCCCTTCGACCCGGAGCGAACGTTCATCGCCGCCCGCCGGGAAGCCCTCAGCTTTGGTGGCTTCAGTTGGGGGGGGCTCCTCGCCCCCCTCCGCACCCTCTCCTTTTGGAAGATGAAAGATCGCGCCCGCCAGTTCGGCGAAAACGGCGCCTTCAACTTGCTCGCCAACCTGCAGCGGGTGGGGGGGGATCAGGTGCGATTTCACCTGATGGGCCACAGCTTCGGATGCATCGTCGCCTCCGCCGCCCTTACCGGCGACCCCGCCGACGCCTCCCCCAACCGCCCCGTCAACTCCCTCCTCCTCGCCCAAGGCGCCCTCTCCCACTGGTCCTACTGTCCCGACATCCCCCTGGCTCCGGGTACTCCGGGCCACTTTCATAGCCTGATCGCCGATCGCCTCGTCGCCGGCCCGATCGCGATCACCCGCTCCAAATGGGACACCGCCCTGAGCAAATGGTATCCCCTCGCCGCTTCCGCCGCCGGGTGGGTGGGGCGATCGATGAGCTTCTACTCCACCGCCAACCCGCCCAAATACGCCGCCCTCGGCACCTTGGGGGCCAGCGGCGGCCCGGACTTCACCCCCGTCGATGGGAACCTCCTCCCCGCCACCGCCCACTACCCCTTCGAGCCGGGGGTCATCTACAACCTCGACGGCGACGAGTTCATCCGGGAAGGCGGCGGACCCCAGGGCGCCCACAACGACCTGGCCCGCCCCGAAGTCGCCCACCTGATGTGGGAGGCGGCGTTGGCGTCCGTCAATAACAATTAACCATTAATAATTAATCATTAATAATTGGGGGATGGGGAACCAAAAACAATTGAGAATTGAGAATTGGGGAAGGGGGGGAGCTTCCAGCAAAAATTCCCCAGGCCCGAATTCGGGAAATGGGGAATCAAAAACCATCAACAACTATTAATTGTTAATTGTTAATTATTAATTGTTAATTGTCTGAGAGCGCTTGTCGCCCCGGTTCATGCGGCGCAGGTTGAGGACGTCGCTGATGTTTTTGATTTGGACGCAGGTTTGCTCGAATTGGCTGCGATCGCAGATTTCGATCCCCAGTTCAATCAGGGCGGGGGCGCCGCGGAATGTCTTCACCTGGGCGCTACAGACGTTGATGTTGTTGTCCTTGAGGCGGGAGAGGATGTCGTTGAGGACGCCGACGCGATCGAGTACCTCGATCTGGATTTTGACCGGGTAGGTTTTCGGGCGTCCCTGGTTGCCGTCGGTGGGGTTCCAACTGACGGGGACCAGCCGCTCGCCGGGGACCTTGGTCACGTTCGGGCAGCCCTGGCGGTGGATGGAAATGCCCCGGGTGCGCGTCACCGTGCCGATGATCGCCTCTCCGGGGATCGGGTTGCAGCATCCGGCGATGTGGTAGAGCAGCCCTTCCACCCCGGCGATGGGGGATTGGGTTAATGGGGACGGGTGGGCCGGCGTGGGGGCGGCGGGAATCGAGGCGGGCATTTGCAGGTTGGTGGTGCGATCGCCCTCCACCTGCCGGATGGGGGTGTGGGCCTTCACCGCGTCCCGCAGCCGGTTCACCACCTGGTTGAGGGTGATTTCCCCGTATCCCAAACCGGCGAGTAGGTCGTCTACACTGTGATAATTGCAGCGATGGACGACGCCCTGCATGGGTTCGGATTTGAGCAGGGATTCAAAGCCGTTGCGGCCCATTTCCTTTTCAATCAGGGCCCGGCCCCGGGCGATATTTTCATCCCGGTGCGATCGCTTGTACCACTGGCGGATGCGGTTTTTTGCCGTGCTGGTTTTGACGAAATTCAGCCAGTCCAGGCTGGGGTGGCTGTTCTTCTGGGTGAGAATTTCCACGATATCCCCGTTTTTCAACCCCGTATACAGGGGGACGATGCGATCGTTCACCTTCGCCCCCTTGCAGTGGTTGCCGACTTCCGTATGGATGCGGTAGGCGAAATCGACGGGCGTCGCCCCGTGGCTGAGGGCGATGACGTCACCGTCGGGGGTGAAGACGTAGACATCCTCATCGAACAGGTTATTTTTGACGCTCTCCAAATACTCGTTGGCATCTTTGAGGTCGCTCTGCCATTCGAGAAGCTGCCGCAGCCAGGTGAATTTCTCGTCCGTATTGCTCAACTTGCCGAACCCCGAGCCGCCGGTTTCTTTATATTTCCAGTGGGCGGCGATCCCGTATTCGGCGATGTGGTGCATTTCCACGGTGCGGATTTGCACTTCGACGGGGCGCCCGGTGTTGCCGATGACTCCCGTGTGCAGGGACTGGTAGCGGTTGGGTTTGGGCAGGCCGATATAATCTTTGAAGCGGCCCGGAATCGGTCTGAAGGCGTCGTGGACGATCGCCAGAGCCCGGTAGCACTCGTCTTTGTGTTCCACGATCAACCGCAGGGCGGCGATATCATAGATCTCGTGAAATTCCTTGTGGCGGTCCTGCATCTTTTTGTAGATGCCGTACAGGTGTTTGGGACGGCCCGTCACTTCGTAGCAGCGGATACCGGCCTGTTCCATGCGATCGCGTAAAATGTCGGCCAATGCCGCGAGTCTTTCTTCCCGGATGGTTCTGCGATCGGCGACGGCGGTGCGGATTTCTCGGTAGGCCTCCGGTTCGAGGTACTTGAAGGATAAATCCTCCAATTCCCACTTGAAACGGCCGATCCCCAACCGGTTGGCGAGGGGGGCGAAGATTTCCCGGGTTTCCAGGGCGATGCTGCGCTGCTTGGCCTCCGGGAGGAATTCCAGGGTCCTCATGTTGTGGAGGCGATCGGCCAGTTTCACCACGATCACCCGGATGTCTTTGGCCATCGCCAGGAACATCCGCCGGAAGTTTTCGGCTTGGCGTTCGGTGGTGTTGGAGAAGTTGAACTTGGAGAGTTTGGTGACGCCCTCGACCAAGTGCCGGACTTCGGGGCCGAAGTGGCTTTCGAGTTCCTCGGGGGTGGTGTCGGTATCTTCGATGATGTCGTGGAGGAATCCCGCCGCCACCATCGCGCTGTCGCTGCCCAAAAACCGCAGCAGACCCGCCACGGCGATGGGGTGGTTGATGTAGGGTTCCCCGGATTTGCGGTACTGCCCTTTGTGGAGTTCGTAGGCAAATCGGAACGCCTCACAGATCAGGTCGGTATCCGGACAGGATCCGGGGGGATCGGATTCCCGCAGACTCTTGGAGGTGTCCAGACAGTGTTGCAGCCAGTCGGGGATGGCGCATTCGTAGGCGGTCGAGGTGGGTAGTGTTTTGGTGTTCATGGTAATTAGACCCTATGGAGTTACAGATACAGAGGTGATTGTGAGAATTTTTGTGCTTTTAATTAAAACCGTCGCGGAATTGGGAGTCCGAGTCGGCGAGGTCGGGTTTTGAAATGCGGGTGTCGGGCGTCGGGTGTCGGGATTTGAGATTCTCCCGATCTCCCCCCGACCCGCGGCTTCCCAGCCTTGAGAGTTCCTTTTCCCCAGCTTCCTCAAATATGGACGAATAACGCTCGGGAAGACCCGGGCGACGATGCTACTCTTTGAGATTCCGATTCCCTTT
Organism: Lyngbya sp. CCY1209; assembly: GCF_055795065.1. NCBI lineage: Bacteria > Bacillati > Cyanobacteriota > Cyanophyceae > Oscillatoriales > Microcoleaceae > Lyngbya > Lyngbya sp. CCY1209. The sequence continues at coordinate 3,508 of NZ_JAYFER010000391.1, read as the reverse complement.
TGTTAGATTTCCGCTCTAAAAAACAACCCCACTCCCGCGATCGCCGGACTGGCCTTCGGGTCTGTCGCCCGCGACTCGGGGAGATGTGTCTCGGTTGAGAATTATCCTACCCTATCCCCCCAGGGGCGATTTCAGACGTTCTGAATTGCGAAAATGCAGAAAATTGCATGAGAATCGCAAGGGGATCGCGTCGGAACTCGGTTCACCGTCCCGGCCGGACGGTGTGACTTTTGTCTACGATCGCTAATAATAGACAAATTTCTTAACATTATGTTAACAAAAGAGACCCGCCACGCGATCGCGAATTTTCGCCGCTCCCTGGAAACCCTGCAAGGAACCCTGACTTCTGACCGCCCGGAGCTCGAACCCGCGAACCGGGCATTTGGGGAAGTTCAAGAGCAGTTTAAGACCCGGATTGCCCAACTCGGCGATCGCGAATCGGACGATCCCCGCCGGCTATCTCAACTCCAGTCCTACATCACCGAAACCCACAAGCAGATGCGATTGTTGGGGTTAGACCTGCGATTTTTGCAAGCATCCCGCCAGAGTGCCACGGCCCGCGATCGCCTGGCTCAAGTGCGCGATCGCATTTCCATTCTAATCGGATATTCCACGGCACTGTTGGAGAATACGGAGGGGGAGTAGGGCGGAGGGGCGACCGGAGGCGACCGGAAGCCGAACCCCCATTGCCTATTCCCCATTCCCTGCCCTAAGATTGCCAAATGTTTTGAAGCTGTCGATCCCATGTCCGAATCCCAAGCGATCGCCACCCTCTACGGCATTGGAGTGGGTACTGGCGATCCGGAACTGATCACCCTGAAAGGACTCAACCGCCTCAAGGCTTCCCCCGTGGTCGCCTTTCCCGCCGGGATGGGGGGCAAACCGGGCATCGCCGAAAGCATCATTTCGCCCTGGCTGAGTCCCGAACAGATCCAACTTCCGATCGCATTTCCCTACGTCCGGAATCAGGACGTCTTGCAGGCGGCTTGGCGAGAGGGCGCCGAGGCGGTTTGGCCCCACCTGAAACGGGGGCGGGATGTCGCCTTCGTCTCGGAAGGGGATGTCAGTTTTTACAGCACCTTCGGCTACCTGGCCGGAACCCTCAGACAGTTGCATCCCGAAGCCCAAATCGAGGCGATTCCGGGGGTCTGCTCCCCCCTGGCCGCGGCGGCGGAACTGGGGGTCCCCCTCACCGTGCAGCACCAGCGGTTGACAATCTTACCCGCCCTCTATACTGTCGATCGCATCGAAACGGCGTTGGACTCAGCGGAGGTGGTGGTGTTGATGAAAGTCAGTTCGGTGTATGAGACGGTTTGGAAGGTCCTGGAGCGCCGGGGCCTGCTGTCGAGGGCCTGCGTCGTGGAGCGGGCCACCCACCGCGATCGCGTCATTTACAGGGGATTGGGCGATCGGCCTGAGTTGCGGCTCTCCTATTTTTCCCTGCTGATCGTGTGGGCGAGTCCCGATGTAGAAATACCGCCATTGTAGGATCTACCAGGATGCAAAAATATGCCAACAGACTCCAGCGGTTAAGACATGGCGATGGTAGAAAGGGAGTCGGGAGGAAAGAGAAGATAGAACAGAGGGAAGAAAAACTTCTCATCCTCAAATCCCAGGCCCGGGGGGCAAGGCGCGGCGCCCCTACATTCCCGACACCCGACACCCGACTTAGAGAGTCGGTCTGGTGCTGATCACCGGATCTGATATGACCCGCCACGATGAGAATGAACCATGCTAAAACAATAACTGTCGGGGACGGCAGCAACTGCTTCAGAAGTTTTGTTTCAATTGGGATTTGATAATGACTGCTTCCACTTCTGCACTCTCATTTTTGCCCTCTGTCGTGCGCCAGCCGATGACGGTTGCCGTACTCGCCTCCCTCGGCCTCCACGCCCTCTTCGCCCTGAACCTGGAAAATATTCGCCTCTATCCGAATACGGTTCAACTGCCGCCGAGCGTGGAATTGATGGAATTATCCCCGAACCAAATTGACGGGATCTTCCCGGAACCGCCGCCGCAATTTACGCTGACGCCCTTCGCCCCCCCGGCATCCCTCCCGAGCTTGGGAGCGACTCCCAATAATCTACCCCAGTTTCCCCCCAGCGCTCGACAACTTCCGGTGTTCCCCCCGGTGTTTCCGGAACCCAACGTATCGCCCTTTTCTTCGCCCCCCCAACCGCGATCAAACAGCACGTTTTTACCCCCCGTCCAAACCATTCCCCAGCAGCCGCGCACCTTCAGTCCGCCGCCGGCGATCGAGTTCTTCGAGCCGCTCCCGGACCAACCGGGTGTCCCCGGAAACAGAAATGATGTCGAACTCGGGCGCATCCGGGATAACGTCCGCTTCAGTCATCTTTCCCCCGAGGAGCAACAGCAACTCGAAGAGCAGTTCGCCATGCTCCCGCCACCGCCTTCCTCGGCGCCATTTCCCGAAAATGACCCCAACTACAGCCAACCCCCCGGGATGCAACAGGAACCGGGCGCAGAAGCCTCGGAAAATTTCGCCCCCCCCGAACCCGCCGCAGAACCCCAACCGGGGGGTTCGATTCTCGCCAAACTCCAGGCGGACAACGATCGCCGACAGGAGGCCCTCGGCGTCTCCGACGGGGAAACCCCGCAACAACCGGCACCGACGGGGGAAGTTTCCGAGCAACAACAGGCGATGTTGCAGGGGGGCGGCGCCTATGTGGAGTGGGTGCTGTCTCTCAGGGGGGACTATCCGGACGTGGACATGAGCCAACCCCGCACGATTTCCGCCCTCTATCCCGCAGAAGCCTGCCAGGAACAGTTGAGCGGTGGGGCCTTGGTGGGGGTGATGGTCGGTTCCGGGGGCGAAATTCTTGCCGGACCGACGTTGTTGCGGGGGACGGGTTATCCGATTTTGGATGATGCGGCTCTGGCGGCTATCAACGACCTTCCCTTTGAAGCCCAAGGCGGTCCGATCGCCTATCAGTATGAGTTTAGCTTCGATAGCGAAAATTGTCGTTCCGTGACAACACCCGCACCGACACCGGCACCGGCACCGGCACCGGCACCGGCTCCCGCACCGGCACCGGCGCCCGCACCTCCGCCGGAATCGATAGAGGAACCTGCACCGGAACCGGCTCCCGCACCTCCGCCGGAATCGATAGAGGAGGAACCCGCACCGGAACCGGCGCCTTCGGGTTCGCTACTCCAAAAATTACAGGATTCTTCCAATAATCCCACCCCGGAATCTCAACCCGAGCCGGAATCCGCCGAGGAAGCTGAAATGTCGTCTTCGCAGCCGGGGGAAACCGACTCGGAGGATTTATCCCTGACGAAGGATGGCAAGTTGGAGTTGGAAAATATACCCAATGAGGGATTATAACGCGGCGCGTGGGAGTCGGGAGTCGGGAATAGGGAGTCGGGAATAGGGAGTCGGGAGTCGGGAGTCGGGAGTCGGGAGCGGAGGGAGCGGAGGGAGCGGAGGGAGCGGAGGGAGCAGGGGGAGCAGGGGGAGCGGAGGGAGCGAAGAAACGGGTGGAAC
>NZ_JAYFER010000390.1:0-696 GCF_055795065.1 Lyngbya sp. CCY1209 | reverse complement strand
TTCAGAACCGTGCATGAGACTTTCACCTCACACGGCTCCTAGTTCAGTCGTCTCGTTGTCATGAGTACGACTCTTGCCTTGACTGCCATCTACAGCAGTCTTAGCATCGTGACAGTGGCGGTGCAGCAATTGGAGATTTTTGTAATCATCCTTTCCGCCGAGGCATCTCGGGATGATGTGGTCGGTCTCCACTTGGTCTTCGATGGTGAAGTGCTGTCCGCACCATTTGCATTTGCCTTTCTGGTCTTTTAGCAGTTTGGCTTCTTGGTTTGAGATTTCTGGTGATTTCCCTCTCCTCGTTGCCCAGTAGACCCAATTTCCGTCATATGTCGATGCGTCTGATTTTACCAGTGTGTGCCGCACAATGGGAATCCAGGCGTGTTTTTGGAGTCGTCAACCATCCTTAGTTTGGAAAATCCACTCGTCCTTCCTTTCGTCCCCGTTGCTCAGTTTTGCCATACCTGTTCGGTAGTATTTTCTGAGCGTTTTATATTCGGCGTTTCCGCATCGTGACACTACCCATGCCCGTAGTTGTTGCCAGAGTATGTTATCTAGCTTGCTGAAAATCTCCGAGGAGACTACCCCTGAGTAGTACCTTGCCCATCCAGTGATGATGGGGTTGAGATGTTTAATCAGGGCGGCTTGAGGTGCTGTTTTGTGATTCCTAATCACCTCTTTTACCTTTTCAGTATGGGC
>NZ_JAYFER010000389.1:0-1720 GCF_055795065.1 Lyngbya sp. CCY1209 | reverse complement strand
CCAGTAGGGTGGGTTAGGCGCGGCAGTAATTTTTCGGAAAAACCCACAACTTTTCATCCGCGCCGTAACCCACCATTGATTTTTTAATTCACAGTTTTAGCAGTGTCAGTCCAGTATAGAAATCAGAAACTATTTGTAAATTATCGCGCCCCCAAACCCCCAATTCTGGGGGCTTTGAGCCGACAATTTTTAACGAATCATTTTACATTCCTATAGGGTGTGTTCCCCCGCCATTCCCAAGCGGTGGAGTCCGTCAGTAACAAGGGGGAGCGCACCGGAGCTAATATTAGAATATGGAAGAGGTGAAATCATCCTCGGCGATCGCACCCGCATCCACGCCACTGAGTCGAACTAAAACTTCCAAACCGACACTGATTTCGGTATAATTAGTGGTGGCAGTAAGGGTCAGATCCGCGAACGTCAACCCGCCGTCGAGAACGATCGCATCTTCGCCGTCGGTAAAATCGGTGATGGTATCGGGGCCGAAACCGGAAACCAGGACAAAGCGATCGCTTCCTTCACCACCCGCGAGGATATCGGCACCGGCGGCACCCACGATCAGGTCATTTCCATCGCCTCCTGTGAGCACGTCGCCACCTTCCCCGCCGTCGAGGGTATCGTCGCCATTATCCCCCCAGAGGCGATCGTTTCCGCCACCACCGTCGATCAGATCGTCCCCCCGTCCGCCGTAGATGACATCCCCACCCGAGTGGCCGGCCAGGGTATCATTTTCTGGGTTTCCATAGAGGGTATCGTCGCCTTCGTTTCCTTCCAGGCGATCTTCCCCCAGGTTGCCGAAGACGCTATCGCTTCCATCCCCGGACTCGATGCGATCGTCACCCTTTCCGCCATAAACCGTATCGTTGTCGTCACCAGCATCAATCCAGTCGTCGCCTCGGTTGCCGTTTACCTCATCGTCACCGTCCCCGGCAGCGATGGTGTCATTGCCTGCAAAGCCGAAGAGATTGTCGGTTTCTGGCGTTCCCGCGATCGCATTGTCGGTGTCCCCGGCAGCGGTATCGGTTGAGAACAGTGGCGGAAAGGCGATCGCGGCGATAAAATTCGTGGGATCGTAGATGTCAAAAACCCCTCCCGGCAAGGCTTCGGCTTCCGATTCGGACTCTTCTTGCTCGAGAATTCCACTATTCTCTGAGATGTCGGAAAGTGACTCAAATTCAAACACTGGAAACTGGAAAAATCCCGAAATAGTTTCGTTGACATCTTCTAAATCCATAACCGTTTCCAAGTCTTCAACGTCTCCGGAATCGTCAATCTCTCCGGCATCGACAATTTCTCCGGCATCGACAATTTCTCCGGCATCGACAATCTCTCCGGCATCGTCAATCTCTCCGGCATCGACAATTTCTTCGGAATGAACGATTTCTTCGGAATGAACGATTTCTTCGGAATCGTCAATCTCTTCGGGAACGACAGTCTCTTCGGAATGTTCGATTTCTTCGGAATGTTCGATTTCTCCGGCATCGACAATTTCTTCGGAATCGTCAATCTCTCCGGCATCGTCAATCTCTCCGGCATCGACAATTTCTTCGGAATGAACGATTTCTTCGGAATCGTCAATTGCTTCGGAATCGTCAATCACTTCGGGTTCGACAATTTCTTCGGAATCGTCAATCTCTTCGGAATCGTCAATCGCTTCGGCATCGTCAATCGCTTCGGAATGATCGATTTCTTCGGAATCGTCAATATCTTCGGCATCGAC
>NZ_JAYFER010000388.1:0-25124 GCF_055795065.1 Lyngbya sp. CCY1209 | reverse complement strand
CAGTAGGGTGGGTTAGGCGCGGCAGTAATTTTTCGGAAAAACCCACAACTTTTCATCCGCGCCGTAACCCACCATTTATTTTTTAATTCACAGTTTTAGATCAAACATTCCACTACGCACTTTGGCTATCGCCAGTCGCTTTATTTATTCTCCGTCTCCTTCATTCAGTTTTTGAATAGTCGGAAAATCCTTCGATTTCGCATCATCCGCCGACGGAATAAAGTTTTTGACATTTTCCGCGCCGGCCCCTTGTAAAGCCTGCAATAAGGCGATACTTTGAGTCACCAACGTTTCGACATCGATGCCAAAATAACTCGGCTCGTAATCCCGGAGGCGGCGGATTCCTTCCCCCATCAACATGACGGCTCCCCGCCAATTTTCGTTGCCGAGGTGGTACAGGGAAACGGCGATCTGTAAAATCCCCTGATAAAATCGTTTTTCGGGTTCTCCGGCTTCCATCCACAGCGCCTCCAAGGTGTCGTGACAGGCGTAATATTCTCGGCGATTAAACTCTTCGATACCTTGCCAAAATTCTGCAGGAATTTCTTCGATCATCGGATTATCGGTTTTTTTGACGGAAATTGGAGGGAAAAAAGCCCCAGATTGATATCCGAGGCATCGCATTATTAAACCCTCAATAAACGCGCTTTCAATCCTTCGTTTTTCAATCCAGGAGTCTCGCCTAGACCATGCTATTTCGGGTCGCTTCCAATTCTTCCATCGTAATGCTTTGCTGGTCTCCGGCAAAATCATTGTCCGGTGTCAAGAACAGCATACAGTGACATTCTTTGCGTTCCCGCATGGGGATGCAAGGGCAGTTCCAGAAGGTGTCTTTAACCTCCGCTTCCTTATCTTCGTAGTGGCGGCAGGGACACAGGGGAGCGCCGAGATCGTCCTTGTGTTTGGCGAGTCCTTCAATCACCACCGCCGTCACCGAAGGATCGGCGCAGAAATAGGTTCCGGTCCGTTTGGCATACTGTTCGGCGAATCGCTTCATCGCCTCCAAGCTTTTTTGAGTGGAGAGATTTTCGTTGGTTTGCTCTGTCATAATCGAGGAAGCACTCTTGATTCAACGTGTTTAAATTGTAACGCACAACGCGATCGCCTTTGAAGTCCGACTGCCCGATCACCCCGGGCGAGGTGCGAAGTGCCGCACCCCATCCCCTCAACTTCGGGGCAGCCGCGGTCGAGTCCGACTAGGTTTTGACGTGGTATTCACCCAGCAAACGTTCCATAATTTCCTCGAACCGGTCGGCTTTCTCTCGGCTCTGTTGATCCCATTCCTCCGCAGAAGGAAGGTCTAGGGCCTGAGAGCGATCGCCGAATTGCGTCACCGTGTTGCGGAGGCGGGAGGATAAAAACTTGCTCACCGCCCGATAAAATCGGAGCGAAAATAAAGCGTCCACCTCCAACTTTTCCGACAATTTTTGTCGCGGCACCGACAAAACCAAAGAGGGTTCTGCCGCCGTCACGGTTGCCGAGGGCATACGACCATCCACGAAGGACATTTCGCCAAGAACTTCTCCCCGGCTCAGTTTGGCAACCTGCCGATTTCCCCATGCCGCCACCGATGCCACCAACGTCCCTTTCAAAACGATGTAAAGCGCATTGATCGGCTGGCCTTCCTCAATTAAAACCGTGCCGGATTCCAGTTCTTTTCGCTCGCCGTTCCTCAACATCCAATCGAGATCTCGATTGGTCAATTCGCCCAGAATAACCAGTGCTTTATTCATAAAGCCTCGAAAGTTCTAATGAAATTTTACCGTGCCATTTTTTCATGCGATCGATGGGGGAACGAAGCTGAACAACCCTCTGAGTTGCAGATGAAAACCCCGAGATCCGAAAATTCCCCCATCCCTACCCCTTCATCTCGCGCCAAATCTTAAATTTTCTTTAAATTTTACCCCCCAGCCACCTTTCTCAGAGGTTCGCAACCTCAGTATAACTGTAACATGAGTTGTTTGCGGTATTTCGGCGTGAGGGGATGTTCGTCGCCGAGCAATTCAAACACGGTGAGCATGGCCTTCCTCGCCCCATCATCCCGATATTTGCGGCTGATCCCGACCACTTTTAAAAATAAAGAAAGTGCCGGTTCGTATTCTTCTTTCAGCGCGTGACGGCAGGCGTCCGCAAAAAGCCGATCGAGTTCTTCTTCCCCGGGATTCTCGGCCATCGCCCGAAATTCACACAGGTTTTCCAACGCCCGGGCTTTAGAATAATATTGGCGATTATCTTCCCGGATTGTCGAGAGTAACTTTTTCGCCCCCTCAATCTCCCCCACCGAAATCAAAAAACTGGCAGCTTTCAGCGTCAACTCCGGATTGTCTGGATATTTTTCAAACAGTAAATCGAACAGGTGCTTCGCCCGTTTAAAATCCCCCGATCCGGCGGCGCTGTCGATCACCTCCAACCCCGTCTCCAACTCCGATTTCAAGCCAAATTTTTGCAGCACTTCCCGCAGTTGCGCCTCGGAAATTGCCCCCACAAATCCCGGCATCACTTCTCCCTCGCTGACGATGCGGATATCCGGAACCCCCTCGATGCCATATTGACTCGCCAACTCCGGAGAGCGATCGACATCCACTTTCGCCAATACAAAATCATACTCTCCGGCCAGCCGCTCCAACATCGGTTTCATCACCTGGCAAGGCCCGCACCAGGTCGCAAAAAAGTCCACCAGCACCACTTTTTCGGCCGACTTCGCCAACACCTCCGACTTGAAATTCTCTCCATTCACATCGATCGCATATCCCATCGAACCCTATCTCCTGTTGCTAAAGGTACAGATCTTCATGATAAAACAAGAGACGCAATCTGCTGATACCTGAAAGCTGATAGCTGAAAGCTCAAAAAAACCTGGCTTCCTGAGAAACCAGGCCTGTCATCGGACACCGAACCTCGAATTACCCCTTCACGCAAACCACCTGCCGCAGGGTGGCGACCACTTCCACCAGATCGGACTGTTGCTTCATCACTGTTTCGATGGGTTTGTAGGCGCCGGGAATTTCGTCGATCACCCCCCGATCCTTGCGACATTCGACTCCTTCCGTTTGCCGGATCAGATCGTCGATGTCGAACTGTTTTTTCGCCCGGGTGCGGGACATCAGGCGCCCCGCCCCGTGGGAACAACTGCAATAGCTGTCCGCGTGGCCCTTGCCTTTGACGATGAAGGATTTGGCCCCCATCGAACCGGGGATGATGCCGTAGTCCGTCTCTTTGGCCCGCACCGCCCCCTTGCGGGTGACGTACACTTCCTCACCGAAATGCACCTCTTTTTCGGCATAATTGTGGTGGCAGTTCACCTCCAACAGCGGTTTGGTGGGCTTTCCGCCCGCGATCGCCCGTTCGACGATGCCCTTGAACCGCGCCATCATCACGTCCCGGTTGAACCGCGCGTAATTCTGCGCCCACTGCAAATCCCGCCAATAGGCCGCAAATTCGGGGGTTCCGGCGACAAAATAAGCCAGATCGCGATCGGGCAGCTTTTCCTCGGCCAATCTCGCCAATTCTTTGGCCGTATCGATGTGCCGCTGCGCCAACATATTCCCGATGTGGCGGGAACCCGAATGCAGCATCAGCCACACCTGGTCATCCGCATCCAGACACAGTTCGATAAAGTGATTTCCACCGCCCAAAGATCCCATCTGTTTGAGGGCTTTCCCCTCCAGATTTTGAACTTTGGAATGGAGATCTTTAAACTGTTTCCAGCCCTGCCAATTCGACACCGGCGTTTCGACCTCTTTATTTTGGTTGAAACCGACGGGAATCGCCGCTTCAATTTCTTGGCGAATGGTTTTGAGTTTGCCTTCCAATTGGTCGGCGACAAAGGGCGTTTTAATCGCGCACATTCCGCAGCCGATATCCACGCCGACGGCGGCGGGAATGATGGCTTCTTTGGTGGCGATGACCGAGCCAACCAGCGCCCCTTTCCCGAGGTGGACGTCGGGCATCAGGGCGACGTGCTTGAAGACGAAGGGCAGGGAGGCGACATTTTTCGCCATTTTGGTTTCCGCCGCTTCCAAATCGTGATCCGCCCAGGAGAGGACGGGGTTGGGAGCGGAGAGTTTTAAGGGTTTGTAAGGCATGGTTTTGAAATGGGTAATAGGGAATTGGTAATAGGGAATGGGGAATATAAATCAATGAAGATCCCCCTAAATCCCCCTTGGTAAGGGGGACTTTGATAGTATTCTCCCCCCTTTTTAAGGGGGGTTGGGGGGGATCTTCACGCCTGTAAAATCGGAGGATATCTCCCCAAATCCTCCTTACCAAGAGGGACTTTGAGTGGTTATATTTTGGTATTGTATTATTTTTGTAGTATTATGTCAACCCCGTGGAGATATCGCAAGTGTCGCGATCGCATATTAACTTTCCTACACCCGGTCAGAAAGCATGACGATCGCGATCTGGGCGAGTTTTTGGGCGGCACCGGGCGCTCCGCGCACTTCTCGGAGACTATCGCGCATTTTTTGCAGGGATTCCGGGTTTTCCAGGTATTCCAACACGCGATCGGCGACTATTTCGGGTTTCAGCTTCCCCCGCAATTCCGGGACAATTTCTTCCCCCGCCCAGATATTCGGCCAAGCCAGCAATTTATGGCTGCGGTCCAGATACCACAGTGCGACGGCGTTGATGCCTTTGGCGAGGGGCGTCCCCACGCCGGGGAGGTTGGCCAGAAGGCCGGGAATTCCGTCCCAGGCCCGCATCGCGTCGAGTTGGTAACTGGGGAGTAAAACCATCATCGGTACGCCCAAAGCCCCCAATTCTGCGGTGTTTGCGCCGATGGTGGTGAGGGCGAAACGGCAGCGGGACAGGAGGTCGTGGGCGGGGGTTCGGGTATGGAGGGACACTTGCAGCCCGTCTTCGGTTTGTAGTACGGCGCGATCGCCCTCTTGGAGGAGGTTTGCGGAAATGCCGCCGAAACGGTCGGCGAGGGGGTTGTGCCGCGGGTCGGCGAGTCGGGCGAGGGTGGCCAGATCGACGGTGGGGGCGACGGGGATGACGAAGCGGGTTTGGGGGCGACGGCGGCGGAGAGATCGGGCGATCGCCAAGGTAAAAGGAACGCCCTGGACGAGTTTGGCCGCTTTCGATCCCGGCAGCAGCGCAATTAATTCTTCCCCGGTCGTTTCGGGGATATTTGGGGAAATGTCGGCCATCAGATCGCCGATGACGGTACATTTGGCGGCGTATTTTTTGGGGATGCGGGCGACAATCTCGGGTTTCATGACCCCGAATCGGTCGATCCACCGCCACCAGCGGACGTCCCATTCGCCGTAGACGAGGCTTTGATATCCCAGACGGCGGGCGACGATGGGGGTGAAGGCCTGGTCCCCGCCGAGAAAAATCACCAAACCGCGATCGCGCCAGTCCCAGTTTTGCGCGGTTTTCCCCCGCAGCAGGAAGGGCCAAAAGTGTTCGGGGCCCTGGACTCGCTCGATTCCGAGGTGCGATCGGGCGATGTCCACTTCCCGTCCGGTGGCGTTGGGACAGGGGGAGAGGATCAGGGAAATCCTGATATCGAGGTTGTCGGGGCGGTTTCGGCGGAGGGCGTCGAGGACGGGACGCACCCAGGTGGTCAGTTCTCCGGGGCCGTTGGAGAGGATGAGGATGTCGGCGGTTGCGGGCATTTTTGGGGGTGGGGGATGGGTTGCGATCGATCAGAATACTGGATTTTGAAGCAGTTTGAGGCGATCGCTTCAGTTCTGATGTCGCGCCGTCGCCAGTCATCTGGCCCGGTTTTCAACTATCTTACATATTTTTAGAAAGACAATTAGCCCGAAACAATCTCAGTATATTGCGCCTTCGCTCGTTGTCTAAAATTATCGAAATCGATTACCTCTGATGTTTTAGCCACTTCCCAAACTTCATTAACAATATCAGTTAAGGTAGGAATTACGAGTAAAACATATTGACCGACACCTTTTCCACTTTTACCCGCGATTTTCATTGCAGAGGGCATTTTCTCGGGAAAATCTTGCCAATCCTGGCGAATCCAAAAGACATCATCATCTATCACGACAAGCTGCTTATCTCTCAAACTGTCGTCGAACCCGCTCTCATTCAGGAATTGGACGATTTTGCGAACAGCCTGAAGTGAAATTTCTTTTCGCAGATGCTTGATAGCCCGAATTTCTAGAATTTGCTCCCATGTGTAGATAACAGTGGGTTTGCGGGATTTGCCGAATCTCTGGGGGACGACCAGATCCTTCTTCTCCAGATATTGAAGGCGATTGGACGTGGTTTCGGTCAAAGCCAGGGTTTCCGTTCGCGTGAAGCCTTCTATGAGAGACATGGGGCTGATATCAATACAACGTATGACGATTTGCAAAATTTATAATACATTTGACGATCGCTTGCCATCAAAGTGATATTATATCCTAAAGCGGTTTCAACCTGAACGCCTGAAACGATAGCTTGGGGTTATGTCAACATCTCGGATGCTAGAACTAGCTCACCAAAGGCTTTACTGGCCTGAACCCGACCAGATCTGGGAACCTAGCGGATCTGGCCCGAAGGTTTATGCTAAGTTGGCCCGCGAAAAAATTGGAGAAAAACTCAAGAGAGAATTCCGCGAGGATACTCAAGGACTAAAAGTTAGCGTACTAGCAGCCAACCCAAAGGGTGATGAAACGGAAGCACCGCTGGCTATTATTTGCCAGTTTAGTAGACCTGTCTCTCAAGAAATAATTGAGAAAACGTATAGGCTGGCTTGGAGTTTCAGTCGGGCGCGATCTTTGATCACAATAGAGCCTCAACTGCTTCGAGTTTGGTCATGCTGTGAACCTCCAAAAGACAAAGATGAGGAAGAACCCAACTCGGTTTTCAGGATTACTGAGAATGATCTGGTCGAACAAGCAGCAAATGCCCTTCAGTGGGTTGAATTGGTTTCTGGAGAGTTTTTCCAAAAACACGAAAACCGTTTCCAAAGAAGTGGTGCGGCTGACCAAATGCTGTTGTCAAATCTCAAGGAAGTTCGACAGCAGCTTCAGAATAAGGGATTGGATAGTGAAACAATTCATGATTTATTAGCAAGAATAATTTTTATTCAGTTTTTATTTCAAAAACAAGATTCTAACGGTATACCTGCATTGAATAATACGATCTTAGAAGAGTTGCATAGACAAGGCATTCTATCTAAGGTATACGGAGAAGGAGAATTGCCCGAAATCCTTGACAATTTTGATGATACCTACAATCTCTTCCGTTGGCTGAACAATAAGTTTAATGGTGATTTATTTCCCGGAAAAGGAGAAACCGAAGACCAACGGGAAGCTGAATGGCAAGCTGAAATACAAAGGGTTCGCAGAGAAGGTAATCGCTATTTAACTACTCTTGCCGAATTTGTCAGAGGAGACTTGGATATGGGTAGTGGGCAACTTTGTCTCTGGCCCTACTATTCTTTTGATGTTATTCCTCTTGATTTTATTAGTAGTCTTTATGAAGAGTTTGTCACTCAAAAGCCAAAAAAGATAAAAAAAATAGGGGCAGGAGTTCACTATACACCCGAATATATCGTTGACTTTATTTTAGATGGTGTCCTTCCTTGGAATGAACTTGAATGGGATCTGAAAATTCTCGATCCAGCCTGTGGCTCAGGAATCTTTTTGGTAAAGGCTTTTCAGCGATTAATTTATCGGTGGGAAGTGGCTCACAATGGTCAAAGAATACCGGGCGATGTTCTCAGAACTTTGCTGGAGAAGAATCTTTTTGGTGTTGATATTGATAAAGAGGCGGTTAGGGTGGCATCTTTCAGCCTTTATTTGACCATGTTAGATAGTATCGAACCTTCTGAGTATTGGGAGAATGAAGTTCGCTTTCCTAGACTGCGGGATAAAAGATTAATATGTGCTGATTTCTTTGACGAGACTTGCTCTGGATTCCGCAGTAATTTAGATGCAGGTACTTATGACTTAGTTGTTGGTAATGCTCCTTGGGGCGAATCAAGTAGCACGCCAATAGCTAAAAGCTGGGCTAAAGAAAATAATTGGACAATAGCCGATAATAATATCGGTACTCTTTTTACTGCAAAATCAATTTATTTGATAAAACAAGGTGGTCTTTTGTCATTGATACAGCCTGTCTCAACACTTCTTTCCAATCAACAAAAACCCGCCAAAAAGTTCCGAGATAGGTTGTTTGAGGAAGTTAAAATTGAGGAGATTGTCAATTTGTCAGCATTGAGATTTAAAATATTTTCCAAGGCTGTTTCTCCGCCTTGCATCATGTCGCTGCGCCGAACTACATCTGGAGGAGAACCTTTTTACTATATTTGTCCCAAACCCAATCAAGAGCAAGAAGATACTTATAAAATTATTATCGAACCGCCAGATCTCCACATAGTTTATCCACATGAGGTCAGAAAAAATCCTACTATTTGGTCATCTTTAATGTGGGGAAATAGACGGGATCTTCAATTGATATCTAGATTGAATAATGCTTCTAATTTAGCCAAACTTAAAGAACAGGGAATCGCCAAAACTCGCCAAGGAATTATCAGAGGAACCAAGAGAAAAAAAATTGAATTCATCAAAAATAAGAGAATATTAGAAGGTCCTCGATCATCCAACTTGATTGAAAATTCTTTTTTGATTTTAAAATCCGATGATTTGCCGATCAATGATAATGATGAAGTTCACTGGAAAGACTCCACAAGCTTCTCGGCATTTAGAAGTCCTCAGATGATCCTAAAAATGAGTTATCCAAGTCAAAGAAAACGGTTTTTAGCTGTCTTGATTCAACCCGAGAAATCGGGCGAAGGAATTGTGTGTTCGGGCAGTTATGTCACTGTCCATATTGAACCTGAAAATTTATCAATTATGGAAGCAGCTTGTTTGAGCTATAATAGCAAACTAGCTGTTTATTATTTGCTTTTATCAAGTCATCGATTTGCAAATTACAGACCAGAGATTAAACCTTCAGATTTGCTTCGTGTACCCATTCCTGATCGAGTTACGCTCTCCATAGAAGATATCCAGAGTTGGGAAGACGTTGATGAAGCTGTCCGTGCTGCATTTTCTTTCAAGGACAGTGAATGGACTTTAATTAATGATTTGTTTGATTACACTTTGGCAGATTTTAAGGAGGGAAGTAAATCTTCTCCTGGACGACAGAAAACTTGTCGCTTAATCCATCATTCTGTTGATAACCTACAGGAACCTCATTTGACTCCATATTGCGAATATTTTATGCGGGTAATTAGAGCCAGTTTTGGACAAGAAAAAGAAGTCTGTGCAACGATTTTTCAAGAATCAAATGACGATTATTTGCCGGTTCGTTTAGTTGCGGTATACTTAAACAAATTCATTCATAATGGAATTAAAATAGAACCGATAATTTCTCATCTTTTACTCGAACGTTTGAATGAGGTGAATGACTTTTTCATAAATCAAAATAATTCTGGCGCTGGAGGAATTTTTTATCAGCGTGTCGCCAGAGTTTATGAATCAACTGAGTGGAATGGAGAACCAGTACCAACGATTTATCTGATTAAACCAGATAAAATTCGCTATTGGACTCGTTCTATGGCACTACGAGATGCCGATGAAGTTGTAGCTGACATTATGGCTGCAGCATACGGTAACAATCAAAGTTTTTAATTTATGAATATGTTTAGGGATAATCTACCAGGTACAACAGGTAGAACAATTACAGATCTGCTGCTAGAAAAGCCAGGATATGATGAACTTATTAAAGAATGGCCAACAGGACTAACTGATCAGGCATTTGAGTTTGTATGGCGTGGATATGATCTGCTAAAAGATGAAGTTTTAGATCGGGTTGATTGTAATAAAGCTGACAAGCAAATTGAGAAAGATACAACTTCTAATTTAGAGTCAAGAATAGGAAGGGTAATGACAAGAGATGAAGCCTTCGATGAAGCCTTTGATGTACAGCATGAAGCACCTGAATTTACAACAACTTATTCCAATCAAGCTCAACCACCATCCTATGATATTGCATTTATCTTACGAGCAAATCCACAAATTAAACTGCCATTAGAAGCAAAGGTTTTAAAGACGGAAGGAAAACTTTCCGAGTATATTAAGGAGATCAAATTCAACTTCTTGACTTGTCGATATTCACCCTTTTCTAGTGAAGCAGGAATGCTGGGATATTTGCTTACAGGAAATCCCAAAAGAGTGTTTAAAAATATTGAAAAAAAAGTGCCTTGCACTTTATCCGATCATCCCGATTTTTTGGATCGCGATCATAAAGTCTCAGATCACGATCGCACCGTCCCCCCAAACAAACCATACCCGAAAAAATTTCGTTGTCATCACTTAATTTTAAACTTGCAATCTACAAAAAAATCGAATGTAAGTCAAGAAACTAAATCAACCAAAGTTTCTAAGCCAGTATCAGATAGTGAAGAATAGAGAAGCGATCGCTCTATACGTTTAAAGTCTCTCTTTATTTTTGTTGGTTGTTTGCGATCGAGATTTTAAGAAAATTTAAAATTTAAGCTCCAACATAATCGTCATTTTTGTGATAGCAGAGATTGCCTCGGGTTAGCCGTTCTAAAATCACGTCACAATTTTGGATTTCGATACCGATCCAGTGGCGTTTTTTGGCTTCACAGACTGCGTAGGTCGTCCCGCTGCCGCCGAACGGATCGAGAATGAGATCGCCGGGGATGCTGGAGAGTTCCACGACGCGATCGAGAATTTTAGTGGATAACTGATTGGTTTTGCGTTTTTTGCTTTTGAACTTCCAATGTCTGACCGGAGGAATGTCATTCCAAACGTCCGTCAAATTGACTCCCAAAGGATTCATGGCTTTTCGATGTCCGCCGTAATCTTTGATTTCGCCGCCGCAATGGCGACAGGTTTCGATGGGGGTTCTGATCTTGCGAAAGGTTTTGGGTTTTCCTTTGGTATAGTAAAGAAGGCTGTAATGGCTGGGATACAAGCGGTTTTTGATCGGCAAGCCGAATTTGATATCGATCGCGATCCAATGGCGGAACGATAACCCCCGTTCCACCAAGTGGCTTCCCAGTAAAATATTCCACTTGGGCAAGTTGTAAAGAAAAAAACTGCCCCCTTCTTTGAGGACGCGACAACACTCATCGATCCCAGATTTGCACCATTCGATATATCGACCTTCGCTCAAATCATCATCGTGTTTTTCACCATATTGTTTGCCCAGGTTGAACGGTGGGTCGGCAAACACGACATCGATAGAATTGTCATTAATTTGGGGCAATATATTTAAACAGTCTTCCTCAAATAAAACTCCCCGCTTGGTGGTCAAGTATGGCTTTGGAGGACTGCTGATATAATTTTTGTAGGGAAAATCGGGAGAGCGATCGAAATCGAAACAGAGTTGATTGACCATCATGTGAATCCAAAAGCAGAGATGGGAATATCTTGGGGGAGAGACTGGCATAGGAGGCGATCGCACCATCCCCCAGGCGATCGCGTTTCCCGGGTGGATGGTTGCGGAAACATCGAGTTGGAATGAAGTTTACATGGGTTCAAAATCCTCCTTGCTCACGCCGCACACTGGACAAACCCAATCGTCGGGAATGTCTGAAAACGGGGTTCCCGGTTCGATTCCACCGTCCGGGTCGCCGACTTCCGGATCGTAAACATACCCGCAGACATTGCATACATATTTCTGCATAAAAATCCCCAATTGTGACAGGAATGATGGTTGACAGAAGAAACTCATAGAGGTCTTACTAATTTTACCAGAAACCCGGATTGGAGGGCAATCTTAATTGGGTTAATTTTTGAAATGGGGGCGGGTCGAGATACAGAATGTCGCCCGACCCGCCCCGAGGGTAATATTAGGCTCCCGAAGGTCGGGCTATTTTAAGCGGGTTGCAGTTCTTCCACGGTTTCAATCGTCCAATTGTGGGCGTCACACATTTCCTTTAGGGTGTCCATAAATTTCTGAATTCGGGCTTTTCCAGCCCCGTAACCGAGTTTCAAAAATCCCACGTCTCCCCCGGCGGTAATGAGGTCAATTTCACAATAGTCGAACTGGGCATAATTTAAGATCAGAGTCGTTGACAAGTTGGCGGAAATGCGGGCGGAGAAAGACTCTTCGACGATGACGGTAACATTTCCAAACGTGCGGACGACCGGGTGGGGAAACTGGTCACAGAGTTCCTCGACCAACCGATCTAAATAAGAACCTCTGAGGATGATTTTTTGGACGTTCATTGAGTTGCCTCTCCGAATTAAAATGACGGTGTTTTAATGGCAGAATCGGCGATCGCGACGGTTCGGTTTCAATTCCACTCGACCGGCGACGATACCTGCCTGAATCTTAATCATCAAAGCCGGATCTGGCAACCCGATCGCCCCGGGTATTTTTCGATACGGAAAATGGCCCGATTGTCGGGTATTGTGGAGGTGACGGAACGGCGGTCAGAGGGCCTCCATTCCTAACACCCGGCATCGCCCGCAACCGGAATGTCCAAGGTTTGGCCGTTGCGTGAAATTCGCAGCGTTCCCGATTCAATTGCGACGGATTCGAGTCCGGGTTCCCCCAATTTGACCTCGATCGCGACCCGGATCGTCTCGTCGGGGCTGATAAAAACTTGGCCGGTTTTTTGACCGTAGAAATCCTTTCCTTCCGCTTCGATGCGTCTGAAATTCACGAACTTGCCATCGACTTTCATCAGGGCGGTACTTTCGAGGAGGCCGTTGAAGAAAATCAACCCGTCTTCGTGGGTTCCCGACCCTTTCCAGAGAACCATTCCACAACCACCTCCGCCGATTTTCAAGAGTTCTTCAAAGGTAAAAGAATCGACCAAGGGCGGTTCGGCGGAAACTTCGATCGCGGGGGAAGAAATGATGGGAACCGGGTCCGATTGTGCGATCGCCGGTAGACTCGAACAAACCGTCATCAACAATAGCCGAAAAACAGAGGATAAAATAGGTTTCATCGATCGCCTCGTGAAAAATAGATTGACCTGCAATTTTTAGTATATTCCGCCACCGCCGATCTCGCGATCGCTAGGAGTCCGATGTATGATTGAGGACTCGGTAAAGCAAAATTTGTTTCGACAGGCGAATCAGTTGATAGCGTCCCCGTTCCGCCAAAACGGGATAATCTGTGGGATCTAACCCCAATTTCTGCAAATCTTTGGGGCGGCTGATGGCGATCGCGGTATCCGATTCCGGGTCGTTTTTTAAGGATTCAATCACATAAAAAAGCGGGGGACTTTGGATTTTAAAAAAATCTCGAATTTCAAAAAACTGCACGGGTCGGCGGGTATAAAAAACCACGCTGGGTTTTTCAAATCCCAGCATCCACAATTCTTCGTCGGCCTGCCGAACCGTTTCCACTCTTTCCGAAAGGTATCGCAGGGGCAGTTGTCGGGCTGCATCGACCAAGAATAAACCGGGAATGAACAGCAAACCGAAAAATAAAATAAATCCCAGAAAGTTGGGGATCAAAACCAGACGCCAGCGATCGCGATGGGTGGCTTCGCGATCGCGTATCATCCAAGTGATACAAACGGCCGTCGCCATCCAGATGACACCGCCGACGACGGGCAAACCGGAAGTTCTGACCCATTCCGGGAGGTTTTGAACGGCGGGATCGGGGCCGATCAAATTGGGGCTGACAAAAATGGCGATCGCCACCGCCGCCAAAAACAAAATATTGACAATGACGGTGACAAAAAATCCCCGGTTTTTGGCAAAACTGAAATCGCGGTTTTGGGTCAGTTCTTCAGTCCAGAAAATCGCCACAGAAATCGCCGCCGCCGGCATCAACGGCAGGACGTAGCTGGGGAGTTTGGTAACGGAGACGGTGAAGAATAGGAAAATGCAGGAAAACCAGAAAAAAGAGAATAATTTTAAATGAGTGAATCGGGGTTGGCGGGTCCAGGGCGATCGCTTCCAAAATTGCAGGCGGGAGAAGGCGATCGGCAAATAAACCGACCAGGGCATAAAGCCGATCGCCACCACGATAAAATAGAAGTACCAGGGGGCACTGTGGCCGTTGACGACGCGGGTAAACCGTTTAAAGTTGTGGTAGCCAAAAAAGGAATCGATGTAGGTTTGACCGTTTTCGAGGATCACCAAAACATACCAGGGGACGGTGATCGCCCCAAAAATAATCGCCCCCCAAATCAACCCCATTTCCCGAAACACCGAGAATAAACGATTGACATAAATCAAAAAACAGAGGATAATTAAACCGGGGAGGACGACACCAACCGGCCCCTTCGCTAACACCGCCAACCCCGTCCAAATGTAAAATCCCAAATACCATTGATTGGGAAATTGGAAATGAAAAATATCCCGAAATTTTACCGTTTTCGGGGGTTGCTTTTCCGGGGTGGTGGCGTAGCCCCAAAAAAAGCTGAGAAGGCCCAACCCCATGCAGCCACTCAACAGCATATCGGACACGCCCTGCCTCGCCCAAACCAGGGTTTCCAGGTTCAACGCGGCGATCGCGGAACCGATCCAGGCCGACAGCCACAGATCCCGACGATCGCCCGAGGGCACCCCGAACCGCCGCAGGGTGAAGAAACACCCCGCCATCAGGGCGATCGCGGACAGGGCAGAGGGCAGTCTCACGGCCCACTCGTTCACCCCAAAAATCGAATAACCGATCGCCATCAACCAATAAATAAGCGGGGGTTTGTCGAAGCGGGTTTCCCCGTTGAAATAAGGGGTGATCCAATTTCCCGTCACACTCATCTGGCGGGCGGCTTCGGCGAACAGCGGTTCGGTTTCGTCCACCAAACCGACGCTGCCCAGATGCCACAAAAAGGCAACGATCGCGATCGCCACCAACCCCGCGATCGCTGCGATTCGGCCCGCTTGGGGCTGGACTGGCCCGCGTCTGATGGTATCGGCGAATTTCAACCTGTTGACCCTCCCAAATTTCAACCACGACCCCCCAATGTAGCAAGAATGACCGAAAAAACCATTTGACTCGAAAGGCATTCTCCTGGTATTTTGCCGTTTAACGGGTCTTTTCTGAATTGTTTTTGCCAATACGGGTGTATATGAAAAAACCGCTGCTGCCGCCCCATCCCCTCCCGCTTCTCATTTTCCTCGGCAGTTTGCTGCTGTTTTTTTGTAGCAGTTGGCGTCACGCTCTGTTTCAGTCCAACGCCTTCGATTTGGGGATCTTCGACAACGGCATTTATCTGATCAGCCGGGGAGAGGAACCCTTCGTCACCTTTCGGGGCATCCACATTCTCGGCGACCACGCCGCCTGGATTTTATACCTCCTCGCCCTCCCCTACAAAATTTATCCCGATGTCCGCTGGCTGTTCGCAGTCCAGGCGATCGCCCTGTCCGCCGGGGCGATCCCGACGCGATCGCTGGCCCTGCAGGCGGGGTTGAAGGAAAACCAAGCCAACCTAATGGTGGCGGTTTACCTGCTGTATCCCCTGATTTTCAACGCCAATTTGTTCGACTTTCACCCGGAAGCGATCGCCGTCCCCCTGCTGCTGGGGGCCATTTGGGCGGCGAGGGCGAACCGGGTGGGGTGGTTTTCCCTGGCGGTGATATTAATTTTGGGCTGCAAAGCCGTCCTCTCCCTGACGGTGGCGGCGATGGGGATCTGGCTGTTAATTTTTGAACGGCGGCGACGCTGCGGCGCGATCGCCTTGATTTTGGGCGCGGCCTGGTTTATCATTGCCACCGGTATCATCATCCCCCATTTCGGCGACGGCGGGCCCGAAGCCGTGAGGCGATACAATTTTCTGGGGGACTCGCTCCCGGAAATCGCGAAAAACCTGTTTCTGAAACCCGGACTGGTTCTGAGCCGACTCTTCACACTGCCCAATTTAGAATACCTGTTGCTGTTGGCGGTTCCCGTACTCTGGGGACTCTCGCCCCGCCATCTCACCCCCTTGATCGGGGCCGGACCCCTATTGGGACTCAACCTCCTCAGCGACAGCCTCCAGCAGAAAAACCTCACCCAACACTACTCCCTCCCCATCCTGCCCTTTTTGTTGCTGGCCGTCATTTCCACCCTGTCGGCGGAGGGCGGATGGCTGCGAAATCCCCGCCACATCCTGCTGTGGTCCCTGGTCGCATTTTTCGCCCTCGCCAAATACGGCTATTTCGGGTCGCGATATCTCCGCCATTTCGACACGGTGTCCGCCACCGGAGAAGCCGTCGCCCTCGTCGATACCCCCGGAAGCGTCCTCACCGCCGACCACATCGCCCCCCACCTCACCCACCGCCGCATCGTGATGCTGGCAGCCCGGGGAGCCGAAACCCTCGACCTGAAAGGGTTCGAGTGGGTTCTCCTCAACGCCAGCTATCCGGGGTGGAACAGTTCCCCGGAACTTGTCGAAACCCTCATCGTCCGGCTTCAAAAGACCCCGGAGTTCCGACTCGAATACGAGCGGGATGGGGTGGTTTTATTTCACCGAGAGATCCCCGGTCCCCATTGATGGGTCGGACCGCCGGAATTTTGAAGAGCCCGAGTGATGATACACAGGTTAGTACAGAATTAATTGATAACCGATGTCTGGTATTCACCCCGTTCCCGATTCCGAGCGACCTGCAATTCCCCCCACGCTTCCCGCTGTGGAAGAGACGGGCCCGGCAGATCGCATCATCGCCCCAGCAACATCCCATCCCGAATCGGTTTCCGGTCGGATGATGGAGTATGTCAGCCACGCCATTTTCATCGTGGTCGCCCTGATGGTCATGGACTGGTTACACCACAGCCAACTCCCGTCAGTGCAGGTGGGCCACCGTCCCCATTCAATTCCCGGCGATCGGCCCATTCAAGAGATTCCCATTCTCGAACAATTGAAAAAGAAATTTTTATAAAACCTAGTGAGAGGGGTGAAGGAAAAATTCACCCCATTTTGAAGGGTTAAAACTCACCAACCCATCGTCCCGGCGCCGCCTTTGAAGGGGCCGACGATATCTTTCGTGATCCAACCGCCGTAAAAGTCGCCCGTCTGGGCCTGTACCAATTCGTCATCCACATAACACTCGTCCATGAGACTGGCATAGAAACTGTAGCAATCCCGGATATCCACAAAATCGGGCGTGGGTTGGACGTAACACCAAGCCGCATTGGGGACTTTTTGATCGCCGACGACGACATCGTAGTAGACACAAACGCCCTTCCACTCGCACATCGTTCGCCGGGAAGTTTCCACCAAGTATTCGAGTTTGATATCCTCCCCCGGAATGTAGTAGGTCGGGGGGTGGCTGGTCTCCAAAACCCGCTTGCCGTTGCGGGTGTCCGCCAGGGTGACGCCGTTGAAGATAATTCGCAGGCGTCTGTCCGTGTCTTCCAGTTTCGCCGGACGGGGATAGTCCCAAACGGATTCCTGACCGGGGCCTGGGGGGATGGGTTTGGGTCTGAAAAAATTCATTTTAAAAGTTGGGGATTTGTTTTTTTTACAGGACTCCGAGTATTATAAATTATTCGTTTCAACTTTGCCAGGATGGAGAACGCGGGGCGACCTGCAGCCCCCCTCGGTCGGTGAAATCCTTCGGAAATGTCGGCGACCCGACCGGCTCCAACCCACCATTGCCGGCGGCGATATTGGAGATAGCTGATCCCAAATTCGGGTGATCAGAGTTGCAAAATCTGGTCAAATTTTCAAAAAAAATGAGTCAAAATGATTGACTCATCGGGGAGATTGAAAAGGAGTATTCGTCGGGATTTTAGTCGCGACGATCAGACCGAGTTGTTCTCAACGGCGACCTTCTCCTCGGTCGGGGCGCTCGGGAGTGTTTTCGGACTCGGTCGCACAGTTGATGATGGAGATTGGGAAGCCGGGAAGTTCCGACTCAAATTTTGGATTCAATTCCGATGGCGATCGCGCCGCAGTTTCGGCCAGGACTGGACTCCCAAAACTGCCCAAAATGAGGGCGATTGTGGCGAAAAGTTGAGCTTGATATTTCATGGAAAATGCTACCTTATCTGTCTGTAAATCAATGCCGGACTGTCGCCGAATTTTCCGGAAAAAAAATAAATCACAATTGCCCATCGCCACGGGAATCCCATTCGAGATCCCCAATTGTCTCGGTGGCGGCCGCAATATTAAGCACCCCGAGCGGATGGAAATTTGCCATAAATTTCCCTCCGGAATACCCGGTGGTTGGGTTGACCCTGATCGAAAATAAAAATGAAGGTTAATTCAGTGTCAGTAGATGCGTCGGATTAAACAACACCGTTTCGATGGAACGATCGCGTCGTCCGGCTCGGAGATCGTTCCGGAATTGTTCTCAATTCAATATAAACGATCCCACCGCCAATCGGGACTCCATTTTGTCAGGTTTTTTTGCAAAATTTGTCAGGTTTTTTGAAAACCCAAACGGAGTTTGATCGCTGCGAGGACGGGAATTGGGCGACAATTCTGCGTCAGAATGGGGGGCGATCGCGCCGGATCGCCTCCCACAAACTGACCCTTTTAAAAGCATTGTCGGGAGAGCTGAAGCCGGAATTTGACCCGATTGAAAGACGGGTCATAAAACCGGATTTGATTTTCTATAATGGGCAATGAGACAGTGCGCGATCGCTCCCACTCATCATCCGCATTGACGCGCCGATGCCTTCTCGTCTGCGGTCAGTCAGGACGCGCCGTGATCGACATTCGGCGGCTCGAAACGATGATGCTTTCGATGCTATACTTTAACCTCGGCGGCCGCTACCTCGGTGGGGTTCGGCATCGGATTGAGGATGGGTTTCTGAGATGGCTTCAGTCATTTTCAAAATCGCAGGTAAGGACGAACCCGAAGACTCGGGAACAATGGTTTTCATCTGATTGATTTGTCGGTCGCCCGGGCTGAGTAGCACCAAGCCGGACAGCAGAATCAAGCTGTAAAGGCGCATGAGGGAGTTGTCCGTGAGAGTGTCTGCTATTTAATACGACTGTTCTCTCAACCGTCCGGTCAAAATTTAAAATTCATGGAAACGGGAGAAAATTACATCCCCAATTCCCCGTTTTTAGGAGGGGGTTCGGTTCCCCATTTGCGATCGCCATTCCCATCCGACCGCCCGATTAGAGACCCTGGCAGGTGGCCGGAATGGAACCAATACTAACGGCTTCATCGGACGGATTTGTTCCCACTCTCGAAGCGAAGCCGAAAAACAATAGAAAGTCGGGCGCGTCAAAACTTCAATGACGATGGACCGCCGGCGGTCGCCCTCAGATGGCCGACAACCGCACCCGGCCCGACGGAGAAATGCTGTATAATCAAGCCGGTTCAGTTTGCCTCCTAAAATCTCCCCCCAACCATGACCGATCTGCAACAGTCCACCCGCGACCAACAACACCCCCAATACAAAAGCGATCGCGACATCGCCAACAACCTACTCAACAGCCGGCAACCCACCGAACGCGATCTGGCCGAGTTGGCGCGGCTGAAAATTCGCTACCAGGGCTTTCCCGGCGCCCGGGATATCCAGCGGGACTTGGAGCGAATCATGAAGCAGTGGAACTACACCGAAGACACCCTGTTCGAGACAACCCGAGAAATTCACGCCAAAGGCTTGGTTTACCGGGGAAATCAAAGCGATCGCGAGGATTGGGTCTGAGAAAAATCAATCATTAACAATTCCCGACTCCAGTCGCCCCCCAAAAAAATCATCTGCGAAAATCTGCGAAATCTGCGGACAAGGATTGACATATTATGCATCGAATTGCTGCCACACCTGGAGGATGGAACCCGGACGCGGAGGGGGTTGTTTTTATCGAACAGACTCCGGCGCCCATTGTCATTCTCACCGCCGCCGATACGGAAATTCAGACGTTGGCGGGCGCGATCGCCGATCTGCCCCCGGACTTCCCCGATTTGCGGGTGACAAACCTCCTCAATTTGCAACAGCAATTGACGATCGATACCTACGCCGACGAGGTTTTGAGTGGGGCGAAAGTGGTAATTTTGCGGCTGTTGGGGGGGCGCTCTTATTGGTCCTACGGGTTGGAAGTTTTGGCGGAATTAGCCGATCGCACGCCAACCGAGATCATTATTTTACCCGGAGACGATCGCCCCGATCCGGATTTGATCAGTCAATCCACCGTGCCCCTATCCGTCGCCAACCGCCTCTGGCGATATTTGAGTGAGGGGGGGGTGGAAAATGCGATCGCCGCCCTGCAATTTGTCTGCGATCGCTATTTGGAAACCGATTATAACCCGCCCCCGCCGGTTGCCATTCCCCGCGTCGGGCGCTATCCTTGGCGATTTTCTGGAACCCCAGCCCAACAACGGGGGGGATCTTCGGTCGGGATTTTATTTTATCGCGCCCATTATTTATCGGGCAATACTGCCCCGATTGATAGTTTGTGTGCGGCTTTGGCAGATCGCCAAATCAACCCGGTTCCCCTGTTCGTCTCCTCCCTGCGAGATCCCGAAATTCAAACTGAAGCGATCGCCCATCTCGGCGACGTTCAAGTTATTGTAAATACCACCAGTTTTTCAATTTCCGCGATCGATTCCGACGAAATTTCCGGCGATCCGTTCTTTTCCCTCGACGTTCCCATTTTGCAGGCGATTCTCAGCGGCGGGACGGAAAATCGGTGGCGGGAGAGCCCTTTGGGATTGTCTCCCCGCGATGTCGCCATGAATGTCGCCCTCCCGGAAGTGGACGGGCGAATTATCAGCCGCGCCATTTCTTTTAAAGGTGTCAAAAACCGCGATCGCCGTCTGGAAACCGATGTCGTCCACTACGAACCGGCGGGCGATCGGGTGGAATTTGTGGCGGATTTGGCGACAAATTGGGTGAAATTGCGACAAAAGCCCCCGCAGCAACGGCGGATCGCCCTGATTCTCGCCAACTATCCCACCCGCGACGGCAGACTCGCCAACGGCGTGGGACTCGACACCCCCGCCAGTTGCGTGGAAATTCTCAAGGCGTTGAAATGGGCGGGATATGAAATATCGGATTTTCCAACAACGGGCGATGATTTAATTAAAGCCCTCACCGCCGGAGTCACCAACGACCCGGAAGGGCGCGATATCCGCATCTGGCGACAGTTTTTAAAATGGGAAGATTACCTGTCTTATTTTAACACATTGCCCGAAGTTGTGCAAGATGGAATTAAAAATCGTTGGGGTCGCCACTTTTTCGAGAATCCCCCGGAAGTTTTGCCAATTTCAGGATTGCAATTGGGGAATATTTTTGTGGGGATTCAACCGGCGAGAGGTTACGACATCGATCCGAGTCTGAATTATCACGCCCCGGACTTGGAACCGACCCCGGAATATTTGGGTTTTTATCATTGGCTGCGATCGCGCTTTCAAGCCGATGCGGTGGTGCACGTCGGCAAACACGGGAACCTGGAATGGTTGCCCGGTAAGGGGGTGGGATTGTCGGCGAATTGTTACCCGGAAGTCGCGTTGGGGCCGATGCCACATTTGTACCCGTTTATCGTCAACGATCCGGGGGAGGGTTCCCAGGCAAAACGGCGATCGCAGGCCGTTATTTTAGACCATCTCACGCCCCCAATGACGCGGGCGGAGTTATACGGCCCGTTGCAACAATTGGAAGGGTTGATGGATGAATATTACGAAGCCCAAGCCTTAGATCCCTCGCGGCTTTCAAAAATTGGCGATCGCATTGTTGAGTTAATCCGCAGCGAAAATTTATATCGGGATTTGGGATTGTCTGACGGACAGGTGGCGGCGGAATTGTTCGGGGCGATCGACGGCTATTTATGCGAGTTGAAAGAAAGTCAAATTCGGGACGGTTTGCACATTTTGGGGCGCTGTCCGGAAGGGCGACAATTGCGGGATTTAATCGTTGCGATCGCCCGCCATCCGAGTCAGAATCGATTGGGTTTGACCCGAGCGATCGCCCAAGATTTGGGGTTGGAATTTGACCCCCTGACGGCGAATCCCGGCGATCCGTTTGAGAATCGGGTTAGAAGTAGAAACCGGGTTTCTGAGGACAATTTTGACGAGAACCCAGACACTCTCATAGAAACCCGGTTTCTTGACAACAGCCAGGGGAGTAGAAACCGGGTTTCTGAGGACAATTTTAATGAGAACCCAGACCCTCTCATAGAAACCCGGTTTCTTGACAACAGCCGGACGGTGGGAGATGCGATCGCCGCGATCGAAGATCGAGCCGCCATTTTAGTCGAAAAATTAATAACCGGAAATCCCGAAGAATCGCCGGGGGAATTGACCCAAAAAGAATTGATTTGGATTGAAACAAAACTGCTGCCGAACCTGCAAAAATGCGATCGCGAAATTGAGAACTTGCTGCGGGGACTCGGCGGCGGATATGTGCCCAGCGGTTCATCCGGTGCGCCGACTCGGGGACGGCCCGACGTCCTCCCCACCGGGCGCAATTTCTACGCCGTGGACATCCGCGCCATCCCCACGGAAACCGCTTGGCGGGTGGGCCAGTTGGCAGCGGAGGCCCTGGTGGAACGCTACACCCAGGACCACGGCGAATATCCCCGCACCCTCGGCCTGTCCGTGTGGGGCACTTCCACGATGCGGACGGGGGGCGACGACATCGCCCAAGCCCTCGCCCTGCTGGGGGTTCGGCCCGTTTGGGAGGGGGCCTCGCGGCGGGTGGTGGATTTCGAGATCCTGCCGATCGCGATATTGGGACGCCCCAGAGTTGACGTGACGCTGCGGATTTCCGGGCTGTTTCGGGATGCGTTTCCGAATCTGATCGACCTGTTCGATCGCGCCGTGGAAGCCGTTTCCAGCCTCGAAGAAGCCCCGGAAGACAACCCCCTGGCCGCGGCGGTGCGCCGGGAGGCCCAAACCTGGGTTGAGGAGGGGTTGACGGCAAATGAGGCGATCGCGCGATCGCGGTTGCGGGTGTTCGGGTCGAAGCCGGGGGCCTACGGCGCGGGGTTGCAGGGGTTGATCGAGGCCCAAAATTGGACGGACGACGCGGACTTGGCCCGGGCCTATCTGAATTGGAGTAGCTACGCCTACACCGGGGGACGGGGAATTGCGGCGCCGGAAGCCTTTGAAAGCCGCCTCCGACAGATGCAGGTGGTTTTACACAACCAAGATAACCGGGAACACGACCTGTTAGATTCCGATGATTACTATCAGTTTCAGGGCGGTTTGACGGCAGCGGTGCGGACGCTGCGGGGGGAAAATCCCGAGACGTATTTTGGCGATAATTCGAGACCGGAAAATCCGAAGGTGCGGCAGTTGCGGGAGGAAATTTCCCGGGTGTATCGATCGCGGGTAGTGAACCCGAAATGGATCGCCGGGGCGATGCGGCATGGCTACCGGGGGGCGTTTGAAATGGCGGCGACGGTGGATTATTTGTTCGCCTACGACGCGACGGCGAAATGTGTGGAAGATTTCATGTATGAGGGGGTGGCGGAGGCTTATATTTTGGATGAAAAGGTGCAAGAATTCGTCCGCGACAAAAATCCTTGGGCGCTGCGGGATATGGCAGAACGGCTGCTGGAGGCGAATCAGCGGGGGATGTGGCGATCGCGTGACGGCAAGTTGTTGGAGGAGTTGCGGGCGATCGTTTTGGAGGCGGAAGGGGCGATCGAGAATAATTTATAATTATTAATTTTCGGAATTGATAAGGAGGGGGGGAAAATTGAACCACAGAGGCACAGAGGACACAGAGATTTTTTTATTACCAACATCAATAAAAATTCCATCTTATTTTGCTTTTGTAGCACAGGCATCTTGCCTGTGAGAACAAACGATAACGGTGCATTCCCAACCTTCAAAAACCGACTTTAACGATGAAGGATGAGTGGGAATGCACCCTACACAACTAAAAATTATCCTCGCCCCGTAGGAGCCTCTATCGGGGCGATCGCACCGGTGCGTCTCGTCCCCGACAGCGATACCCTTCCCATCGCTAAAATCGGCTCCAGGGGCGCTTTTCGCCATTCCCAATCCCTGCTGTTTTCAACTGTTAAAATCTGCGATCGCGGGAATGGCGGGAGTTCATCCGTGCGGAGGGAATGAGAGTCCCCGACAGACGATCGCCCTCCATCACCGCCGAAGAGTGCGATCGACCTTCTGTAGATTACAATAGGAATGAATTGTACGGGAGAACTCCATTGGCATTTGAAGAACTGTTTCAAATTATCGAAACACTGGTGATGTGTCATTCCCCCAGCGGTGACGAAGACGAAATCGATCGCCTCCTCCTCGATCGCTTTTCTGAATTGGGGGTGGAAGTGGGGAAAGATGAGGGCGAAAATATGATCGCAAAAATACCGGGGAAAAACCCCGATCGCGCCATCGCCATCACCGGACATAAAGACGAAATTGGCGCCCTCGTCAACCATGTCGAACCGGACGGACGGGTGAGAATTCGCAAACTCGGCGGATCGTTTCCTTGGGTTTACGGCGAAGGGGTGGTGGACTTACTCGGCGATCGCGAAACGATTTCGGGAATTCTCAGTTTCGGTTCCCGCCACGTTTCCCACGAATCCCCTCAGAAAGCCTTGCAGGTTGACGCGGCGTTGAATTGGGAAGTTGCCTGGGTGGAAACGAAGCGATCGCCCGAAGAACTCCAGAAAATTGGCGTGCGTCCGGGAACCCGCGTCGTCGTCGGAAAGCACCGGAAAAAACCATTTAGACTCGGCGACTATATCGCCAGTTACACCCTCGACAATAAAGCCTCCGTCGCCATTCTTTTGGCGTTGGCGGAGCAAGTTAAAACGCCTCCGGTGACGGTGTATCTCGTCGCGTCTGCCAAGGAAGAAGTCGGCGCGATCGGGGCGTTGTATTTCACGAACCGCACTCGCCTCGATGCCTTGATCGCCCTGGAAATTTGCCCCCTCGCCCCGGAATATCCCATCAAAGATGGGGACTCTCCGGTGTTGTTATCCCAGGATGGTTATGGGATTTATGATGAGGGATTGAATGCCGAATTATTGGATGCAGCCAATTCAGAAAATATCCCCGTTCAACAGGCAATTATTCGCGGCTTCGGCAGCGATGCGTCCATCGCCATGAAATTCGGGCACGTCGCCCGCGCCGCCTGTTTGAGTTTTCCCACCCAAAATACCCACGGTTTCGAGATCGCCCATTTGGGTGCGATCGCCCATTGCATCCGCCTGTTGACGAGTTATTTAAGTTGATCGCGACTGATGACACCAAAGCGCAGATATAGCAACGTGAAATCATGGGTAAAACTGGGCGGTTTCCGAGCCCCCAGAATTGGGGGTTTGGGGGCCAGACAATTTTCCGAGCCCCCAGAATTGGGGGTTTGGGGGCCAG
>NZ_JAYFER010000387.1:0-9358 GCF_055795065.1 Lyngbya sp. CCY1209 | reverse complement strand
TCAAACCCTTATAGAAAAGCCGTTTCAGTTTCCGACTCCCGACTCCCGACTGCCGAGGACCGCGCGCAGCGCTATATATAGCAGGAACTGCCTCTGAGTTCCCACAGAATTGATACACGAGGTTGCCATACATCACATTTGAGAGGGATTGGCGATCGCTTTCGGGCCGAAACGGCGCCCCCTTGAGGTGGGGTTCAAGACTCCGAAACTTCGGAAGCGGGGCGTTTCCAGCCGAGAATCCGGTAGACATCCACCAACTGATGTTTGCCCTTGAGGGGGATGAGTCCCCAGGCCTCCACTTCAAAGACATCAGGGACGTACATCAATGTCTGATAGGCGATCAGAATGCGGCAGACATCGGAGTGGCGGTCCTTTTCGCAGCTTTCCAGGCGGGAGGCGATGTTGACCGAATCGCCCAACAGGCCGTATTCCAGGCGATCGCGCCCCCCCAGACTCCCCGCCACGATCGGCCCGGTGAAAATACCCGCCCGCATCTGAATCGCCGGCAAATTGCGCGATCGCCAACTTTGATTCAACTTCCGCAACCGTTCCCCCATGTCCAACGCGCAGGCGATCGCGGCTTTGGCATCCCGGGCGATTTCGTCGTCCGTTTCCCGGGCGATGGGGACGCCGAAAGCCGCCATGATCCCGTCTCCCATAAACTTGTTGATGATCCCTCGGTGATTGTGGACCGATTGAGTCAAACCGTCGAGATATTCGTTGAGCCATTCCATGAGTTGTTCGGGGGGGATCTGCTCGGAAATGGTGCTGAAATTGCGGATGTCGGTAAACAACATCGTAGCGATCAGTTTTTGGCCGGGTAATTTGCCGTCGGCGAGGAGGCGATCGCGGCTGTTCCACAGAGCCGTTGCCACCTCCGGCGAGGTATTTTGTCCCAGGAGTCGCATCACCACCTGCTGCTGTCGCTGGGCGCTCAATCCCAAATAGGCGACGGTCGTCGCGGAGGTGAGGATCAGGGACAAACTCGGCGCCACGATCGAGACCCAGCGGCCATTTAAAAATAAGAAAAATCCGGTCCCGAATAAAATTCCCAACAGCACCGGCGTCCCGAAGATCCAAATCAGGGGGTGGCGACTCCCGACGATCGCCGTCACGCCGACCCCTCCCCAGGCGACGATCCACAGCAGTTCGGCCCACTCCGGCCAAAACGCGAACAGCGGGCGATCGCCGCCCACCGCATCGAGGAGTTGACTGAGCATCTGGGCGTGAATTAAGACCCCCGGCATTTTCGCCGACACCTTGCGACCGGGGCTGTAGGGGGTCAGGAACAGATCCTTGGCGCTCGGCGCCGTGGTTCCGATCAGGACAATTTTGCCCTCCACCCACTGCCGGGGAATCTGGCCGTAGAGCACTTGGCTCAACGTCACCGTCCTCGCCACCGCGTCATCGGAGCGGTAGTTGAGCAGAATTTGATAACCCTGGTCGTCGATGGTTTGATACCCGCCCGAATGGCGCTGTAGGGGAAGAAATTCCGCCTCGCCCCAGAGGATGCCCTCGGGGTGGTCGGGGCTGTTGTCCGGCTCGACCCCCCGTTCCCGCCAATAGTGGAGGGCCAGTTGCATCGACAGGGAATAAAATGTCCCCTCGTCGGTATTTGCCAAGATCAAATTTCGCCGCACCACCCCGTCCGGGTCCAGCAACAGGTCGTTGAATCCGACGCGATCGCCCGGGACGCTCGGCGGGGCGGGGGTTCCCAGAGTCCGGCCGTTGCTGAGGGTTTTGATGACGAAAATATCGGGATTTTCCAGTTCCCGGACGAGATCTCGATGTCCCGGTTCGTAGCGAATTTCCCGGTACAGGTCTAAGCCGATCGCCTGGGGTTGCCATTCCCAGAGGCGATCGAGCAATTGGGCGATCGTCCGGTCGGGGAGGGGCCAGCGGTTGAAAGCCTGGATGTCTTCCTCGGTGATAGCCACGATCAGCAGCCGCGGGTCGGGGTCGCGATCGGGCCTGAGCCGCACCATCAGGTCATAGGCCAGCAGTTCGAGGGGTTGCAGCCCCCCCACCTGCCGCAGTCCCAAGACCGCTAGGATCGCGATGACTGTGGCGATCGCACAAGTTCCCATTTCCTTGAGATTCACTTGCTTTCTCTTTAAGATGTCGAACGGCTTCAGACTCACGATCGATATTATCCGGTGAGGTGCGGGACTGCTATTGACCATTGTTGCCGAATTTCGCCCGAACTGGGGGGCCCGACCCATCATTGAAAGATTTGAAATTGTAGGGGCCCCTGGCTTGCGCCCTAATTTTAGATTCTTCCCCGCCCCCTGTCGCTTTGTTCCTTTTACCGTTCAGTTTCAATATTGTCCGGTCATTTCGCTTGCTAATGCCTCGTCGATTAAAATTGACATCAGAAACTTCAAAACTATCAAAAAAGCCGATCGCGATGTATTCTGCCTCAAAAACGGAGACGGATATGATCAAATTTTTGGGGGTCATTCTCTCAAATCAAGTCCGCGAAGCACAAAACAACTGGGCTTGTAGGAGTCGGACAAAGAAACGGGAAAAAGCCGTTAATTTTTCACTTTTCACTTTTCACTTTTCACTCAAAATGATCCGATTCCCGTCCGGGTCGAAAACGTAAATTTCCCGGCCGTGGGAGGCGACGATGAGATCGCCGGGAGGGGGATAGCCCAAATCCTGAAAATGGGCGATCGCATCCTCCAAATTGTCCACCTGCAGACACAAACTCATCGCCCCCGAACCCGGGACAAACTCGCCACCGTCGTGCGATCGCGGCCGAAAAATTCCCAACCGCAAACCGGGAAGTTGAAACTCGGCGTAAACCCCCCCCAGAGACACCTCGGGCTGGACTCCGAAAAGATCGCCGTAAAAGCGGGTCAATTTGGCCAGGTCGGCAGTTGCCAGGGTGACAAGCGCCCCATTGCAGTGTAAAACCATATTTGGGAAAGCGATAATTTTGATCCCGACGGGCGAACGCAAATCTTGCATCCATATTGAGTTGAAAAATGGGACGAATTTTTCTATCGGCAGGTCACGGAGGGTTTGAAAACGGGGTCAGAGATCCCGGTGTCGTCGCCGGGGGGACTACCGAAGCCCAAGAAATGATCCGCATCCGGGATCTGGTGCTCTCGGAGTTGCGATCGCGCGGCTTTCAAGTCGTCGCCGTCCCCGACGACCTGTCCCAAATTCAGACCCTCGACTGGATCAACACCTATTCCCACCCGGGGGATGTGGCGGTCGAATTGCAGACCGGCGGCTCCTCCAACCCCTCCATCCGGGGCGTGACGGTATTTTACATCGCCCACAACCCGGAACGCAAAGGCGACGCCGAACTGCTGCTGTGGTCCGTGCTGCGGCGGGTTCCCCAGTTCCCCAGTCGGGGCGTCAAACCGGACACCCACACCGGACTCGGGCGCCTGGTCTTCTGCCGCTGGATCGCCGTGCCGTCACTCTACATCGAAATCGGCTATTTGACCAATCCCAGCGATCGCGCTATTTTGCAGAGTCGCCGCCGCGATATCGCCACCGGACTCGCCGACGGCATCGCCGCCTGGGTGAAAAGCGAACACATCAACCCCGCCCAACCCCTGCCGCCCGGAACCCGAGTTTACGGGTCAATTGGAATTAGAATTAACGCCCAAACCTACGGCGAAAAGGGCATTTTGGTCAACGGCAATTCCTACATCCCCATCGATTTAGCCGATCGCCTCGGAATCGATCTCAGTCAACTGGCGCGGGTGCGACGAATTCGCTACAACAACATCGTTTATATCAAAGCGATCGACCTGCGAAGTTTCGGAATTGCCGTCAGTTGGGATAACCCGAATCGATCCGTCGTGTTGCGATCGATCTCCCGACTTTACAGCGACCAAATCGATCGCATCATGGGCAGTGGCTACACCACACAAGTGCAACTGATCGTCTTTTTAAAGGCAGAAAATCCCGACGCGGCGACCCAATTTCCCCAGATCGCCAAACTCTACCGAGAAGAATCGATGATCGAGGGGATCAACTACGATATCGCCTTTTGTCAGATGTGTTTGGAAACCGATTTCCTCAAATTCGGCGGCATCGTCCGCCCCGAACAACACAATTTTGCCGGGTTGGGCGCCGTCGGCGGTTCCTCCGAAATCGCCTCCTTTTCCAGTCCCCGCGAGGGGATTCGCGCCCACATCCAACACCTGAAAGCCTACGCCAGCAATGAACCCATCGTCCAGGAAATTGTCGATCCCCGGTTCAACTACGTCACCCGAGGTGTCGCCCCCTCCGTCTACCAGTTGGGGGGCCGGTGGTCCGACGATCCCCAATACGGCGATCGCATCGTGGCTTTGGTGCGGCGGCTTTACGAAATGTCCGGACTCTTATAATTGATCATTGATAATTGATAATTAAATATCCTTTTTTTTGTGGGTGGGGTGACGGATTTTCTGGTATCCTTAAATAGGAGTTGACGGAAAATAATCATGCATAAGATTCCTGTTACGATTGTTACCGGGTTTTTGGGGGCTGGGAAGACGACGCTGATCCGCAATTTGTTGAAAAATAATCAAGGTCGTCGGATCGCGGTTTTGGTGAATGAATTTGGCGAGGTGGGTATTGACGGGGAACTGTTGAAATCTTGCCAGGTTTGCGACGAGGAAGAGACGGCGGAAACCAATATTTTGGAACTGGCGAACGGGTGCCTGTGCTGCACGGTTCAGGAGGAGTTTTTGCCCACCATGCAAGAACTGTTGAAACGCCGGGACGCGATCGATTGCATCTTGATCGAAACCTCCGGTTTGGCACTGCCGAAACCCCTGGTGCAGGCCTTTCGCTGGCCGGAAATTCGCACCGGGGCGACGGTGGACGGGGTGATTACCGTCGTCGATAGCGAAGCCTTGGCAAACGGGCAGTTAGCGGGGGATCTCGACGCTTTGGAACGGCAGCGGGAGGCGGACGAGAGTTTGGAGCACGAAACCCCCATCGAGGAGTTATTCGAGGACCAGTTAGCCTGTGCGGATATGGTGTTGTTGACGAAAAGCGATCGCATCGATGCCGATACCCAAACCCGCGTCAAACAGTGGTTGGAACGGGAACTTCCCGAAGGCGTGCGGGTGCTTCCCTGCCACCAGGGGGAAATCTCCGCCGAGGTGCTATTGGGTTTCAATGCGGCGGTGGAGGACGACCTGGACTCCCGCCCCAGCCACCACGACCACGAGGAAGAACACGAGCACGATGATGATATTAATGCCGTGCATTTGACGTTGGATGTGGCGATGGAACCCAAGGCTTTAGTGGAACGGTTAAATGCGATCGCCCACGATAACGAAATATACCGAATCAAAGGCTTCGCGGCCGTCCCGGACAAACCCATGCGGCTGGTTGTCCAAGGCGTCGGCAACCGCTTTGACACCTTTTTCGATCGCCGCTGGAAGCCGGACGAACCCCGCCAAACTCAACTGGTTTTCATCGGCCGCAGTTTGGAAGCGGACAAAATTTCGGCCTCTCTGAAATAATTGTAATAGCTAGAAACCGGGTTTCTACCCGCATCTCTCATCCTCAAAAAAAAACCTCATAGAAACCCGGTTTCTTCATCCCCAAATCTAGCGATTAAATGCGATCGCTTCCTGCAATGTCACCTTCAAACTTTCGAGAAGTTCTTCATAACTCCTTTCTTGACAATTGACACCCGGGATTTATTCAATCCAGCCGATCCACCAGCCATCCTCTTCTCGAATCAGTGCAGTATATTCGTTAACCATGAGTATTGTACCTTGATGTGAAGTAGAGGAATTATGCGGAGAAGTCCTGCAAAATGTCGGTTATCATATTATACTGATCTCGAACCCTGTTTTTCAACCGTACCGACTCCCCAATCATCTTTAGATGATTTCTGCTATTAGCTTGGGAATTGATTCCCAAGCGTTACTTGATCGAAATCTAGGGATAATTGATAAAGATTTGAAGTCATGATTTTGGATGGCTGGGGGGCGATCATATTTTAACTCAATTTTAGGGTGGCGACAATGATTTCCCCCGTTGTTGGGCTTGAGTCCCTCCGAAAAGAACCCGATCGCCACAACGAATCCGAGTTGCATCAATTATCGATTTGTCACACACTATATCAGTAGCCCATATTTTGACTCAGTTTATGACCTTCGCTTTCGGAATCGGACTCCTTCTCACCCTGACAATAATCGCGATCGCACTCTACCTCGCCACCGCCCGCAAATACCAATCCGCCGACTCGGTAGCCAACGCCTACGACCAGTGGACCGAAGACGGCATCCTCGAATTCTACTGGGGCGAACACATCCACCTCGGACACTACGGGTCCCCGCCGCAGCGGAAAGACTTTCTGCAAGCCAAAGAAGACTTCGTACACCAAATGGCCCGCTGGGGCGGACTGGACAAACTCCCCCCCGGAACCACCGTTTTGGATGTCGGGTGCGGCATCGGCGGCAGCAGCCGCATCCTGGCGAAGGATTACGGCTTTTCCGTCACCGGCGTCACCATCAGCCCCGGACAGGTGAAACGGGCCGAGGAATTGACGCCGGAGGGCTTGGATGCCAAATTTGCCGTAGACGACGCGATGGCGTTATCCTTCCCCGACGCCAGTTTCGATGTCGTCTGGTCCATCGAAGCCGGACCCCATATGCCCGACAAAGCCGTTTTCGCCAAAGAATTGCTGCGGGTGGTGAAACCGGGCGGCGTCCTGGTGGTGGCGGACTGGAACCAGCGGGACGATCGCCAAAATCCCCTCAATTTCTGGGAACGCCCCGTCATGCGGCAACTTTTGGAACAGTGGTCCCACCCCGCTTTTTCCAGCATCGAGGGTTTTTCCGAACTGTTGGCGGAAACCGGACTCGTCGAGGGAGAAGTCGCCACCGCTGATTGGTCCTCCGAAACCCTCCCCTCCTGGCTGGATACCATTTGGCAGGGCATCGTCCGCCCCAGAGGGTGGATGCAATACGGCATCGCCGGGTTCGTCAAATCCGTGCGGGAAGTGCCGACTATCCTGTTGATGCGGCTGGCTTTCGGTTCCGGACTCTGCCGGTTCGGGATGTTCCGCGCGGTTCGCGGGGAAGGTGTTTCGGAATCTTCGCAGGCGGTGTCCGCGACGGCGACCAGAAGTTAGGGAATAGGGAATGGGGAATAGGGAATGGGGAATCGTTGAATTGGTTTTGTCTTCGACTCCTGATTTTCCCTTTAATTCTTTGTTGTGTCAGTTTTACAAGCAGTGAATGGACGGTAAACGATATACCCTGGAAAATGCGATCGCACTCTCGGGGGTGGGACTCCACGGCGGTGAGACGGCGAATGTGAAAATTTTGCCCGCCGAACCGGGTCAGGGGCGATATTTCGTCCGGGTGGATTTGCCCGAGACTCCGGTCATTCCCGCCCATTGGAAGGCCGTCTGTTCCACCACCCTCTCGACGGAACTGGGAAACGGCGCCAGCGCCCGAATTCGCACCGTAGAACACCTGTTGTCCGCCCTGGCGGCGGGGGGAGTCGCGGACGCCCGGATCGAGGTTGACGGGCCGGAATTGCCCCTCTTAGACGGTTCCGCCAAACCCTGGGTTGAGGCGATCGCTGCCGCCGGACTGAGGGAAAATCCCATATCCGATTCTCCCCCGATTCTGGAAGCGGAAATTTGCGTGCGGCGGGGGGATGCCTTCGTCGCGGCTATCCCGTCTCCGGAAATTCGGTTCACCTACGGCATCGATTTTGACGTGGCGGCGATCGGCAATCAGTGGCACAGTTGGAGTCCGGGGCACCAAGATTTTGCCACGGAAGTGGCCCCGGCCCGCACGTTCACCCGGGCCGAAGATATCGAAGCGTTGCGAAAGGCGGGGTTGATCAAAGGGGGGAGTCTGGAGAATGCGATCGTCTGTTCCGAGTCGGGGTGGGTGAATCCCCCGTTGAGATTTGCAAATGAGCCGGCGCGTCATAAGATCATAGATTTAGTAGGGGATCTCAGCCTGTTGGGGACCATTCCCCAAGCCCACTACCTCGCCTACAAAGGGGGTCACGCCCTGCACGTCGAGTTGGTGCGGCGGATTCGAGAACCCCTCGCCGTGTAAAGCTTGAACTGTTAGAGAATGTCCACACTTGACGCAACCCCCGACGCCAGCAATTCCAACGCCGCGACGGCTAACGATACCCATTTGGCGATCGAAGAAATCCAGAACCTCCTCCCCCACCGCTATCCGTTCGCCCTCGTCGATCGCATCATCGAATATGTTCCCGGCGAACGGGCGACGGGCATCAAAAATGTCAGTATCAACGAACCCCACTTTCAGGGACATTTTCCCGGGCGCCCGCTGATGCCTGGGGTGCTGATCGTGGAAGCGATGGCCCAGGTGGGCGGTGTCGTCGTCACCCAACTGCCGGGGATGGAGGGGAAATTGTTCGTATTTGCGGGCATCGACAAGGTGCGTTTCCGGCGTCCGGTGGTACCCGGCGATCAGATTATCATGCGGGTGGAATTGCTCTCCGTCAAGCGAAATCGATTTGCCTATATGCAGGCGAA
This sequence comes from Lyngbya sp. CCY1209, assembly GCF_055795065.1. Taxonomy (NCBI): domain Bacteria; kingdom Bacillati; phylum Cyanobacteriota; class Cyanophyceae; order Oscillatoriales; family Microcoleaceae; genus Lyngbya; species Lyngbya sp. CCY1209. The sequence goes on along the minus strand of NZ_JAYFER010000387.1, from coordinate 861 downwards.
AGCGGAAGTGGACGGCAAGCGCACCTGCGAGGGGGAATTGATGTTTTCTCTAGCCGATTGAGGGTGCGATCGTCACTGGTTTGTTGTTGCGCTTTGGGGTCGGAAAAGGGCCCAAGCCCAACAGCTTTTTTAGGGCGCGATCGCCATGCGATCGACAATCGCAGTTTGTCTTGACTTTCAAATTGAATCTGAAGTGGGAGGAAACGGATGAAATTACAGGAATTACAAAATGAGGCGTTGCGATTATCGGTCGGCGATCGCTGGCAGTTGGTTCAAACCCTTTTGGAGTCCCTCAGACGGGATACAGAAACCCTGTCAAAATCGAGGAATCTATCGCGGTTGCGAGGAATTGCGAAACCTTCCGGAGGGGAAGTAGATGTCCCGGAGGATTACGCCACCTATCTCACCGAGAAATATCAGTAATGCGAGTTTTAATTGATACAAATGTGGTTCTCGACTTCCTGCAAGAAAGGGAACCATTTTTGGATAATGCAGCAAGGCTATTTGAGCGTATAGATGCCGGGGAGATTGAGGGATTGATCGCTGCGACGACAATTACTAACATCTATTATATTATCCGCAGAGCATCGGGAGGAGTCCAGTAGGGTGGGTTAGGCGCGGCTGTAATTTTCCGGAAAAACCCACAACTTTTCATCCGCGCCGTAACCCACCATTTCTTTTTTATGCACAGTTTTAGTCGTGTTATGACACACCTTAAACGGTGGGTTACGGCGGATTTATAGATGGCTTTTACGGCCTAGGTTGAAGCCGCCTAACCCACCCGACTGGGCTGTTTCATCTTAAATGAGGGGATCGGATCTGAATCCACAGGCAAGATGCCCGATGCTCCGTTTTGAATAT
>NZ_JAYFER010000386.1:0-18661 GCF_055795065.1 Lyngbya sp. CCY1209 | reverse complement strand
ATCCAGAGGGATGAAAGCCTTACCAGGAAGTTATTTCGGGCATTTCAGCCCTATTTCGTTCCTGAACGAATCGCACTGATGGTAATTATTTTAGTCCCAAGCGATCGCTCTGTCTCATTCAGGATATGTTTCGGGCGATCGCCATTTGTCAACCCCCCAGTTATCAAAATATTTTATGCGATACATATATTAGATTTATACTTGTGATCCGAATTCCGCCCGAAATGGGAAAAACGGCGGCTCGATCGCGTCGAGATCAAAAACCCTAAATTCGCCCGGTTCCTCTGTCGCCTCATCCCCACCCAATGTCCGTTTGAGCGGGATGTGAAAGTTTGGGGCCGCGTCTTATTTCACATTCCCCCCCTGTGCAAACTTAATCCCCTTTACGAAGAATTGGTGGCATTGCGATTTCGCGCCCTCTGCTACCTCGCCGACGAATGTGGCGAAGATATCGGTGCCTATATCGGCGGTTGAATGGGTTGAACAAGCTGATTTGGTGGGCATTGCCCGCCTTATTTTTTAGTAGGAGTCTGTTGGGTTCATGCATCAACCCAACAGACAAAAATTGTCGCCTATTCGACCGCCCCCAATGCTTTTAGGGTGGCTTTTTGGGCATCGCTCAAACCCGTTACTCCGGCGATATTCGCACCTTCGTAAGGTCTGGGAACTCTCAGCGTTTTGAGACAGTCTCCCGTTTTGAAATTCCAGAGTTTGATCGTCTCATCCGCACTGCTGCTGGCAAGGGTTTCACCGTCCGGACTAAAAGCAACCGCCACAACCCAGCTTTGATGACCGTTGGCTAAAATTTTGCCATCAGAACTCAAAGAAACTGCTTTAACTCGCCCATTATGTTTTCGATGATTTGCCATAATATTACCCTTTTTTACATCCCATTGCAGATTGTGGAACAATTCAATAATGTATGACAAGCCAGTGTTGATTTTCATATCTTTCCAGCATCATAAACCGATCGCAACAACCCTCCCAACCCGCCTCTTCAATTCCCACGGGGCAGAATGTCGAATACATCATTCATTATTAGCTCTATCTTTACCACAATTAAAAGTTGCGATCGCCCCCCACAACAAAGAAGGCGATCGCGAATCCTATCAACCCTAAGAATCTCCCTCACTGGCAAACGTCGGCGCCGGAATCATCGCGCTGATGCGATCGGCCAGCCGCGAGAAGGGCAAACTCTGAATCAACACCTTACCCGGCCCCGTCATCTTTGCCAAAAATAAGCCCTCGCCGCCGAACAAAGCGTTCCGAAAACCGCCGATAAATTGGATATCGTAGCGCACCGACGGCGAGAATGCCACCAAACATCCCGTATCCACCCGCAGGCTTTCTCCCGGTTGCAGCGTCTTCTCGATCATGGCGCCGCCGGCTTGCACGAACGCCATGCCATCCCCTTTTAATCGTTGCAGGATGAACCCCTCGCCGCCGAAGAAACCCGCCCCCAATTTCTTCGTGAAGGCGACGCTGATATCCGTGCCGCTTGCCGCGCACAAAAACGCATCCTTTTGACACAAAAATTCGCCGCCGATCGCCCCCAAATCGACCGGGACGATCTGCCCGGGGGAGGTCGCCGCAAACCCCACCCGCGATCGCCCGTTTCCCCCGTTCACGAATGTCGTGATAAAGAAACTTTCCCCGGTAATCATGCGCTTAAAACCGGAAAATAAACCGCCCCGGCCCATTCCCGTCTGCATCTGAATCCCGTCTTCCATATAGGTCATCGTCCCGACTTCGGCCTGCACGCCTTCCCCCGGGTCGAGTTCGATTTCCACCAACTGCAAGTCATTTCCATAGATTTTATAATCGATGACGTCTGCCATAACTTCCCTCCGATACTAACTGTTTTTTATCTACAATAGCGAGAAGCCATAATTCCGGATTAATTCCTCCATTCTGGCTTCCGAGATCTAGCATTTCTCAAACGGGTGAGGTCTGGGCGAGGGTTCAAAGTCCCCCTTTTTAAGGGCACAGCCGTTTCATTCTCGGTTAAAAATTGTCGAGGATAATGGGGGATCTCCTCCGTTCTTCAATCATTCAATTCGCCGAATTGTTTCAACATCTCGACGATCGCCCGATCGGCGGTGGTGGGAATCGCCGTTTTGAGCCCGGTTTCAGTTTCCCGCAGCCACCACCCCGAAGCCGTCTGGGGCGATCGCCACAGATCCAGATGTTCCACCCCCGGATCGGCGTAGAAACTCTCATTTCCCCCTCCCAAAAGCCGGGAACTGTCGTGGGTAAAGCGATCGTGGCTGACGCGGTAGGCGGGAAAATCCCCCCCCAGCGGCACCCCCCAACCATCCACGGCGATCGCACCCTTCACCCGTCCCCCCGAGTGCCGCCACAACGCGGAGACGGCGATCGCGGCGACGACGCCGGCACTGAAGCCGATCCATACCAATGGTATCCCACGGCGATCAGAAAGATTCGCCTCCAAAAACTGCCAAAGTGCGATCGCCGATACCGGAGACGATCGTTCCGCCGGAAACACTAACGGAGGTTCCCGCCAGTCCGCAGCCAACCCCGCCAAAAACTCGTCGGTGAGGGTGCGATCGTGGAAACCGGGACAAATCACTGTAACCATAAGGATGTGGGGACAAATCGGAGGAATGTTAGAGGGCGGAAATATAAACGGGAATCTACAATTTGATATTAATATCGGGTCGTTTCAGACTATTGATTTGAGGGCGAAGGCCCTTCGCCCCTACAATTCCCGACGCGATCGCATCAACAACGTTTGCCTGTTGCCTCCCCGACTCCCGACTCCCGACTCCCGACTCCCCCCTTCCCCCATCCCCCCCCTGGGGATGTTAAGGTATAGACCAGGGTGGCATTCATACGATCGCCACTCCGGTTCATTGCTCAGACAAGAGGACGAAGACGTGGTAGCAACTCCCGAAAAAATTCAGAATCCGGATGCCCAGTCCGGCGATCGCCCCGCCGAAGATCGGGTGGCGGTGTTGCTGATGGGTTACGGCGAGGTGGAAAGTTACGAGGATTTTGCCAATTATAACGAACAGGCTTTGAACCTGCTGACGGCGAAATTCGCCCCCGTCCCCACCTGGATCTATCCGCCCCTGGCCAAGCTGCTGGCCGTTTTTGACCTGCACGAGTGGAAACACGATCACGGCAACTTCATCTCCCCCCACAATGCCATCTTCGAGCGGCAGCGGGCGGGAATCGAAGAAAATCTCCAGCAAAGATGGGGCGATCGCGTCAAAGTCTTCAAGGCGTTCAACTTCTGCGCCCCCTTCCTCCCGGAACAGGTTTTGGCCCAAATCCAAACCGAAGGCTTCGACAAGCTCCTCATTTACCCCCTCCTGGTGGTAGACTCAATCTTTACCAGCGGTATCGCGGTGGAACAGGTCAACAACGCCCTGGCGCAACTAGCGGACGACAAGAGCCACTGGATCACCGGCCAGCGCTACATCCCCTCTTTTTATAACGAACCCGCCTATATCGACCTGACAGCGCGGTTGGTGGAAGAAAAAATCGAGGAGGAATTAGCCGTCGCCCACCTGCCCTCCCAGACGGGAATCGTGCTGATGAACCACGGCTGTCCCCACAAAGCCAAGGGCTTCACCTCGGGAATCGACGAGAGTCAGGCCCTTTACGAACGGGTGCGCGAAAAGCTGATCAACCGCTTCCCCCTAATTTCCGTGGGTTGGCTGAACCACGACACCCCCCTGATCGAGTGGACGCAACCCAACGCCGAGTTGGCCGCTCAAAATCTGATGGAATTGGGCGCCACGGCGATCGTCTTCATGCCGATCGGATTCGCGACGGAAAACCACGAAACCCTGTTGGACGTCGAACACATCATCGAGGCGCTGCGGCGTCGCCGTCCCGATGTCACCTACGTCCAAATGGCCTGCGTCAACGACCATCCCGAATTCTTGCAGATGGCCGCAGAGTGGGCGAACCCGCAAATCGAAGGGCTGTTGAATGAAACGGCGTTGGCGGTGAATCCCTCCCTGGCGGCGGAACAGGCGAAAGCCTCTCACAGCCACAGCCACGACCACGACCATCATCATCATCACGACCACGGCCACAGCCATCACCACCATTAATCATTGATAATTGATAATGATCAATTGTCGGGAATGGGAGCATCTCGCTCCCTCTTTTTTTATAAATTTTGTTCGGACAAATCCCCTCTCCGTGTCCTCTGTGCCTCTGTGGTTAAATGATCATATTTCATAATAAAAATCGGCAACTTTAACAGCCGGTTTGCCAGGTGGGAGAGGGCGAATTTGACCTGGAGGGGGCGGGGTAAATTTTTCCAGGCGATCGCGGCAAATCCCAGGCGGCGATAATATTCCATCAACCCCCGTCCCACGCACTCCAAATACAGCGGTTCGGGGGACTCGGCGATCAAATGTCGGGTCAAAATCGTTCCCAACCCCCGATTTCGCCACGACGCGGCCACCACCAAACTCCCCAATTCCCGGCAATTCTTGAATTCTCGCAGTTGTCCGCAGGCGATCACTTCCCCCTGCCGTTCGATCGCCCAAAACTGTCGCCAGCGGATCTGGGTGGGGTCGAGTTTGGCGCCGAATACCAGGCGGCGAATCGGCCAGATATCCTCCGGGGTGGCTTTTCGGAGGGTGAATTCCGGGGGGAGTTGGGAAGGGGGGTCGGACATGGTGGGGTTAACGCTCGAATTTGGAGTCCGGGTCCAGTTGCCAGCGATCGCTGTCCCGTTCATCCATTTTATCCTTGATGTGCAACGGTTCGCGATCGGGCATTTCCACCCCCGCCGGTTTCGCCATACTGTCGATATCGTGCTGTTCGTCCGTGGGTTGGGGGCGGGCGAATTTGTCCTCGTCCACCGCGTGTTGAATTTCGGACGCATCGGGCGTCACTTTGGGATCGAGGCGTTGTTCTGGCTGGGGATTCATGAGCGGATGACTCCTATTTTAAATTGCTTCAATCTATTATAAAACTTAGATTTGAGATGCCGGAAAAAGCGACATGATTTAACCATAAAATTCAGAACTTATCATGAATATGCTTCGATGTCGTCCCCCGAAAGATAGATTGATCCTTGTCTCCTATCAATTAAAATGGTAAGCTGATAAAAATATCGAAAATTTTACTCGGGTCAATGCTCGATCGCCTCTAGGATTTGAGGCCGACAACAAACCGTGTCGCTCGTACAGATATTGATTTCACACAAAAATTGTAAAATTAATTGATGTCTTCCAAACCCCAAGCGAACCAAAAATATGTTTTCCCTTACTCAAAAAACGTCGAGACAGCGAGAAATTTTAGAAGTCGTCTTCCGCAACGGCTGGGACTATATGCGGGGTCTGTTGACGGGGGGCAAGTCGGGAGAACCCAGGCTGCCATCTCCGGACGTCCTCCGCAAAATTTTGATCGAGTTGGGTCCGGTGTATGTGAAGTTAGGACAGCTTTTGTCCACCCGCCCCGACTTGCTGCCGGGGAGGTATGTGGACGCTTTGACGGACTTGCAGGCGAACGTCCCGCCGGTGGATTGGGGGCAGATCGAAACCCAACTGCGGCTGCAATTTTCTCAGCCGATGGAGGAGATTTTCAGCCGCGTCGAAACGGAATCGGTGGCGGCGGCTTCCATCGCCCAAATTCATCGGGCGACCTTAAAAAATGGCGAGGAAGTGGCGTTGAAAATACAGCGTCCGGGGATTGAAACCATCGTCGATCGCGATATCGAATTAATTACCGGACTGGCCGATTTGGTGTCGGGGACGGATCTCGGCGAGGATTACGATATCGTGGCGATCGCGGACGAATTTACCAAAGCCCTCAAAGCCGAGTTAGATTTTACCACAGAAGCGCAATATACCGACCAACTGCGGAAAAACTTATCCGAAAGCCGCTGGTTTGATGCGGAAAAATTGGTGATTCCCAAAGTTTACTGGGAATTGACGACGCCGAATTTATTGGTTTTGGAATGGTTGGACGGGGTGCCGCTGTTGTTATCCGAACCCTCGAAAACCCAGTCCGATCGCGAAGATCCCCGGCGAACCGAAATCACGACGTTGCTATTTCGCGCCTTTTTTCAACAAATTTATTTGGATGGTTTTTTCCACGCCGATCCCCACCCCGGAAATATCTTTTATCTCCGAGACGGACGGGTGGCAATTTTGGACTGCGGGATGGTGGGACGAATCGACCCGCGCACCCAGCAAATTTTGACGGAAATGCTGTTGGCGATCGTCGATATCGACGCGCAACGCTGCACCCAACTGACTTTGGAATTGGCCGAATCCGGGCAACCCGTGCGGCTGGATCGGCTGGAAAGTGATTACGACAGTATGTTGAGGCGCTATTATAATCTCAGCCTTTCCGAAATCAATTTCAGCGAGGTCTTTTACGAGATTTTGCAGATTTCTCGAAATAATAAAGTTCGCCTCCCCAGCAATATGGGATTGTACGCCAAAACTTTGGCAAATATGGAGGGAGTCGCTCGCAGTTTCAACCCGGAAGTGAACCTGTTAAACGAGATCAAACCGCTGATGACGGATCTGTTTCGCCGTCAATTGTTGGGCGACAATCCTTTACAAACCTTTCTGCGGACGGCGTTGGACGTGAAGAGTTTGTCATTGCGATCGCCCCGCCAGGTGGATCTCCTCCTCGATCGCGTCACCTCGGAAACCCTGAAATGGAACATCACCATCCCCGAATTGAACAGCCTGCAAAATCGCCTGGACGACGCGGCGAACCGCCTTTCTTTTAGCATCGTGGTGGGGTCGTTAATTATGGGGGCGGCGGTCGTCTCCACGGGGGCACAAACGCCCCAACTCTCTTTGGTTAGTAATATCCTCTTTGCGGCTGCTTCTCTGGTGGGATTGTGGCTGATCGTGAGCGTGTTGCGATCGGGCAATTGGCGGTAATATATATCAAACCTGATAATTGACCACAAAACGTCTGAGATCGAGGGAGTCGGGAGTCGAATTTTTCATCTTTCCCCCCGAATTCTCTATCCTCTCAATGTCCGAGCAATTCACCGGATCTGATAATAAAATCCGATAAAACCCCCGTAGGGGCGCAAGGCTTGCGCCCTATTTCCCAGTTTAAAATTGACGCGATCGCCCCGTCGAACTGCGAGGGAGGGCGAATGCCATTCGCCCCTACATACCTGTTTCTTTCCCCCTGTTTAATTTTGCCGATCGCCGATTACCGACCGTCACAACAACCCCCGATAGCGGATAAAAATCAACACCGCCGCCCAGGAGCCCAACGCCACTTTGACGGCGACCAAAATATTGAGGACGGGGAGAATGCCACCGCTGACCAAACCGCCCAAGTTTCCGTGGGGAAATTCGAGCCCGAGCAGGGTGATCGCCGCCAATAAAATAAAAATGAGGACGGATACTTTTTCCCAGGTGGAAACCTTCCACCGCTGATAAATGCCCTGCATCAACTCCGGTGGCGAGGTGATGGCGATCAAGCCGATCGCCGTTCCCCCGGCAACTCCGGCGGCAAACCCCCCACCCGGACTCAAATGGCCGCGGATCGCCAGTTCGATACTCACCATCGCCGCGATGGTCGCCCCCAGGCGGGAGAGGACGATGGAGGGTTGGTCGGTGAACTGGTACACTTGACTGAGCGGGTGTTCGTTTGCCATCAGGAAATGACAGCCCATGATGGCGATGGTGAAGACCACCACTTCAAAGATAGTGTCGTAGAGCCGATTTCGGAAAATAATCCCCGACACCGCGTTGGGGACGCCACTATCCTGCACCACCAATTCCGCGATCGCCGGTCCGGTCCAGTCCGCCGCGGGATTGGAGAGGATCAGCATTTTGATATAGAGGGCGATTCCTGCCGCGATATAAATGAGTTTCATCTAATGTTTTTCCTTTGAATCTGCCGGATTGAGATAGGTCAAAATGGTCGCGTTGCCCGGAACTTCGGCTTTCATGATGTCGTAGAGCCGTCGCAGCCGGACGGTGGTTTGATAAGACGGGTTTTTGATGTCGGCGGATAGGGACGGGTGCTGGGGTTGTCCCACACAAGTGCCGTGCACTTCCTTTTCCGCCAGAGCCCGATCCAACTCTTCGAGATCTTTAAATGGAACCAATTCCAAACGCATATAATGTTGTCGAAAAACGGTTCGGAATTCCTCCATCAGTTGCTCGAAGGGGTGTTCGCGATCGCCTTCCGCCAGCTCATCTTTGAGAACCCCCAGACGCATCACCAGCGACGATCGCACCGCCACCGCGTAGAGCATGATCGCCAACATCGTCCCCACCAGAGCCTCCGTCAGCGCCACGTCCGCCGCCCCCATAATCGCGTACACCAGAGCCGACACCGCCCCCAATATGCCGCGAAGGACGAGGGCGTGGTAGGGGTTGACTTGAAAGACGACCATTCCCGCCGCCAGGGGCATCAAAGCCGTGATAAAATAAATGTAACTATCGTTCATTTTCCTCCGCTCCGCTGCTCGAACAGTAGGCCAAAACGTATCCCAGCACGGTGTTCCAAATCGCCAGGGAAATCATGGCGAGAATCAGCAGGGGCCATTCGCTGGGGATCTTGAGGAGCAGTCCGGCGACGATACTCATGGAGCCGAGGGTATCAGCCACCGAAAGGCTGTGCAATTTGAACAGCACGGAGCGATCGCCCACCAGCGGCCAGGTTCCCCAAAACCAAAAGACAATTCCCAAACCGATACAAAAATAACTGATCGCGTCAACCATAGTTTCTCAATTCAAAACGTCATTCATTCGTTTGAGGATTTGAGCCAGCAGCATCAGGGCGGCATTTCCCACGCTCAGGATGATCACCCCCACCACGCCGATCATCCAATCGTCTCGGAGTACGGAAACGACCAAAATCATCACCGAGGTTTTGGTGGCGATGCTGGCAAATGCGAGCACCTTTTGCCAGATATCTTGATCCTGGCAGGCCTCGTAAATGGGGATGAGCAAAGCCACGATCATCAACATCAAAACCGCGTTCATTTCCGTTTCCTCCGTTTGACCCAATGCACTTCGTACCAGCCCTGTTGGTGATATTTTAAAACGATGGTTTTGGGGGTAAAAGTAATTAAAAAGATATCCAAGAAAATCAGCCCGGGCGATCGCTGAGGTTTGACCCGCTCCATCGTGGTATCTTCATCTTTGTGGGGGCGGAGGATGATCTCGAAGGCTTCAAAATAGGCCTGGGGAATCGCCCGCAGCGTCTCCCCCAACGCCCGCATCCAGTCCCGCACGGGGCTCGGGGCGGTGGCGCTGTGGGGCAGCAGCAGGGCGACGGCGACGCCGATGATGATGTTGGTCGAACTCAGGTCGGCGGTGAGCAGAAACCAAATGGTCAGCCGTAAGATAATATCCAGATATCCGATCATGGTGTCACCCTCCACAATACGAGCCAGAACAGCAGGATCAACATGAGACTCATCATGCCGATGAGGTGTTCGAGTTTTTCGAGGACGCGGGGGAGTCGGAGCGCGACATCCCGGAAAACGGCCCAGTAGGCCAGCCAGCCGAGGCCGATGGTGCCGAGGGATTTGAGGACCGTCGGATTCGCCACGGCATAACCCGGGTAGTAGAGGCCGTTGGCCAGAACCAGGGCTGCGATCGCGAGGGCGGCGGCGAACCAGAACCCGGGGGGGATCGGCTTTTGAGGTCCCGATTCGGGGCGGCTGCGGTGGGGCAGAAAGATGAATTTGGCGAAGTAGGTGGCTGTCCCCACCGCGGCGACGTTCATGGCGATCGCCTGCCAGGGCTGCAAGTCTTTCAGGGTCAGCGCCTTGGCTCCGAAGCCGGCGAACAGGGGAAAGCCGGAGATGGACAGACTGGCCGCCAGGATGACGAACCAGAGGCCGGTCGGCATCGGGCGTCCCCGGAGTTCGGAAAAGTTGCGGCTCGGCAAGCTCCCGGCGCTCAGGAACAGGGTGGATTTGACCAGGCCGTGGGTGAGGGCGTAAAAGCCGCCCGCCGCCGGGGCGACGAGGATGAAGCCCAGTTGGGAAATGGTACTCCAGGCTAACATCCGCTTGGCGTCGGTTTCAAAAATGGCGTAGGCGGCCCCCAACAGGGCGGTGGCGACGCCGAAGATCCGGATCGCCCCATCGAGTTCGCCGGCGATGAGGGCCAGCCGCACCAGGGGAAAGACGCCGGCTTTGACCACTACCCCCGACAGCAGGGCGGATACCGGGGTTTCCGATTCGGAGTGGGTCAGGGGCAGCCACAGTCCGGAGACAAACACCCCCCCTTTAGCCAGCAATCCCATCAGGATCAGGGCGATCGCTTCTGGGGGGGACTCCTGCACGCCCTCGAAGGCGAAGGAGTGGTTGGCTTGGTAGACCAGGGCCACCCCCACCAGGTAGAACAGCATGGCGGTGTTGCTGACGAACAGGTAGCGCAGGGCCACCCAGATGGAGCGATCGGTGCGGGGGTAGGCGATCAATAAAAATGCCGCGATGCCGAGGACTTCCAGGGCGACGTACAAACTCAGCAAATCCCCGCAGATAAAGGTGGCGTTGACGCTGCCGTGTAATATAATCGCTTGGATATAAAAAAAGGCGCTCTTCCCCTGCCCCCAGCAGTAGAGGATGACTGCCGCCGTTACCAGACCGTTGGTCAGGATCAAATAGCCGCTCAATTCGTCGGCCACCACCGTCACCCCGAAATTGTCGAGCAATTTCAGGGTTAATGGCGACGAGTTGAACAGCAGTTGCAATCCGTAGGCTCCGGAAAATATGGCGACTCCCAGGGTGAGGTATCGGTCGAGTTTGGGGAACAGATAAATACTAAACCCCACAAATAACGGAAGCGCGATCGCCGCGATGGTCAGGATAGTCATGGGGTGTTGTTTTTCTCGATCTCGTTGCTTTCTAAAGTGGGGTTGTCCCGCGCCAGCTTCATCACGCCGACGAGCATCAGCGCCTGGATGGAAAAGCCGATCACGATCGCGGTCAAAATCACCGCCTGGGGCACCGGATCGGCGTAGGTGCCGTCATTTGTTGCCGTTCCAATAATCGGGGTGAATAAACCCTCCCGCGACGCGACGAACACGTAAAAGGCGATCACCCCCGTGCTCATCACATCCATCGAGACGATCTTCATCACCAGGTTCTTTTTAAAGATAATGCCGAAAAATCCGCACATTACCGTTGCGAATATGAATGACTCTAACACGAGATTTATGGATTCGGTATGGGTTAATCCTTGATTATATTGAAACTTTACCGGATTTAGCGCCGATTTGTAAAGAAAATCTAAATGCGACTCGATGATGTACCCGACCCCCTGTAATCTGGGTGACGGTCGGAGTGCGGCGGAGCCGGGGTCTGTCCGGGCTGCGGTGGCGGGTACGGCGGGGTTTTGAAGAGGTCGCGATCGCCCCCACCCGAACCGCCGGGATGGCACAATTCAACGGATCTGGAAAAAGGGTAGAGATTATATCACAATTTTGTGGGATGTTCTGCCGGATATGTAACCGATCTGCGGATCGAGAATATTTGACTAAAAAAAACTTTAAATCTATTAGGAATTGGCGACCGGGTCGGGAATGGGTAATGGGACTCTCTATTCGACGGCGGGCAACCGGAGACGGTCGCCCGCTACGGAAGTCAAAAATCTTCCCGATTCCCTCGGAATCTGAGATTATCGACGGCCGAAATAACCCCGATAAGCGTTGTAGGTTTCGTCGTCATAACAGACAAAAATCACCCGTTCCAAAGAGCGCGGCTGTTGCAGCAAAAGCGGGGGCAGCAAAAATCGACTGGTCTCCCACAGCCCAGTTTCGATCGCCTCCCGCATCGGACAGCCCGCAATCCCGCCGCCGAGGAGGGGAAATGCGACGGTTTTCAGGTGTTTTTTTTCCGCCAGAATCAGGCTATTTGAATAACACTGACTCAAGATATTTTGTGCCTCCTGGCGACCTTGTGCCCAAATTGGAGTGACAGTGTGAATGACGTATTGGGCGGGCAGGTTGTAACCGGGGGTGATTTGGGCTTTTCCCGGGGCACACCGGGGCAGGCGATCGCAGTGTTGGCGGAGTTCGGGCCCGGCGGCGGCGTGAATGGCCGCGTCCACCGCCCCCCCGAAATAATCCTCTCCGGTGGGGTTGACGATCGCATCGACCTGCTGTTGAACGAGATCGCCTTTAATCACCTGAATGCGATCGCCCAACGGCATCAAATTTCGTGTGATATAATAATTGGAACTCCCGGATTGATGGTGGCTGCGCTGCACGTTACGAGATTCGTAAGAACCCCGCTTGCTGGCTCGGTACAGCATCTCCGGGTCTTCGCTTTCGATTTCGAGATCGAACTCATCTAAAGAGGCAAATTCCTGTGCGATTGCCATCGATTTTGGAGCCATACAATGCAGGGCATCTCGGGTGTCTTGCAACACTCGTTTGGAAGCCGCATAATCTCCCCGTTTCGCGTGTCGCATCGCCTCCACTTTCGCCCGCGCCGCCATCATCAGCGCCACCGGCTCCCGGACGGTATCGTTAAAGGGAAATTCCTCCAACTCGGCCGACGACACCGCCGGCAATTGTAAGGAGGCCCGCAGGGTTTGCCGTTCGGGGCGATCGGGGTCGTCCCAAGACAGGCGAAATCCGCACAATTCTTGAGATTGGGAAGTCGGCGGAATTTTCAGGCGCAACACCACGGAAAAGGGGTTGCCCATCACCAAATTGGGCAGTTTATATTCCCCCTGCCGCGTCAGTTCAAAATCGTTGAAAACGTCGGTCAACTCCACATCCCCCCGCAACTCGACCCGCAGCCGGACCTCGCGCCCAATCGTCGCCATTAACCCCTGCAATTCCATGCCGAAAATGTCGGGGAGTTGTTCGGGAGATTCGATGTAGTAATAGTTGCCGTCGCCGCGATCGGCCATCGCACTCAACAGGTCTTCGTTGTAGTCGTCCCCGACTCCCATCGTGGTGGTGCTGACCGCCCGTTTCGCCAGTCCTTTGACATCGGAGGCGATGACGTCGGGGTTGGTTTCGCCCACGTTCGCCAAGCCGTCGGAGAGCAATATCACGCGGTTCAGGTGTCGGGGGTCGAGGTGTTTGCTCACCTGCACCCCCCCTTCCACCCAACCGGCGTGGAGGGCGGTCATGTTGCGGGGTTTGACGCGGGCAATTTTCTGGAGAATTTGGGCTTTGTTGGCGGCGGGGGTATTTTCCACCACGGTTTCGATGCGATCGTCGTAGATGGTGACGCTGACGCGATCGCTTTCCAACAATTGTTCGACGGCGTAGCTGGCGGCTTGGCGGGCGTAGGCAATTTTTTTGCCCCCCATGGAACCGGACCGGTCCAGAACCAAACCGATGTTCAGGGGGGGACGTTCCAAGTTGTCATCCGGGTCGGGGGGGATGATTTTGACGATCAAATCCAAATTGGTGGGGCGATCGGATGCGATCGCGTCCTGGAGGGGAACGAATTCGATGCGAGGAGCGTTCATTTTGGCGACCTCCGATGAGTTGAGAGGATATGGGTAATTAATTGGATCAAGTTTTGCCGTTCATGCAGGGAATTCGGATAGTTGAAATCCTCCCGGACGTGCAGTTCCAAACCCGGTAAAATTTCGATCCGCTTCCAACGGGTGGACCGGCGATCGGGACTCGGCGACGGCGGGACGGTGAAACCTTTCAAATTGTCCTGGGTTGGTTCGGCGATCGTCACGGATTGACGGCGCCTGATTTGTTCGAGAAATCCCAGGGCGGGGTTGGCGGCTTCCACCGTCAGTTGCACGCCCCCTTCCAGGAGGGCTTCGAGTTCGGTGTCGGTTTTGGAGACGGCCAGATCTCCGATCGCGCTGGCCCCGTAGCCCTCCGCCAGCAGCCGCCGGACCAGCAACACCTGCAATAAATGGCGGTAGGTGTAGACCGCATACCGCCCCGATTTCAGGGGTTCGTCGAGCCGTCCCTGGCTGGTGTAGTGGCGCACCAGGCGGGGGGTGACATCCTCCCGGATGCGGGTGTGCGCCCGCTGAGTGGGCAGGAATTGGGGCAACAACTCGTTCGCCACCGCCACCAATTCATCGAGGGACCAACTCGGATCGTTTCCGGCAACCTGTCGCAGTGTCTTCATGGCTCCATGCTAACTCTGACAATTTAAATTGTCAATATCAATGCGAGTTGTAATTTTTGGGGTGTAGGGTGTAGGGTGTAGGGTGTAGGGAGTAGGGAATCTAAAATCCCGACACCTTCCACCCCACACCCGACACCCCGATCCCCCGACGTTCCCGGAAAAATTGGGTCAGGGCGATCGCGTCGGCGGGGCGGGAAATCAGGTAGCCCTGGCCGAAGTCGCAGCCCATCGATCGCAGCAGGTTCCACTGTTCCCGGGTTTCGATCCCTTCCGCGACGAGGGTCAGATCCAGGCTGTGGGCGAAGTTGATCGTCGCGGCGACGAAGTTCCGATCGCGGTCGTGGCGGGTGATTTGGTCGATAAAGGAGCGGTCGATTTTGAGGGCGTCCACGGGGAAGTTTTGCAGGCGGGACAGGGAGGAGTGGCCGGTTCCGAAGTCGTCCACGGAAATGCCGACGCCCATTTCCCGCAGCCGGCCGAGGCGGTCGGCCACCCACAGGGCATTTTCCGCGATCGCGCTTTCGGTGACTTCGATTCTCAGGTTTCGACTCGACAAACCCGTCTGTTGGAGAATGGCGCCGATCTCCGCGACGAGTTCCGGCTGGGCAAACTGCAATCCGGCCATGTTGACGCTGACCGTCGTGCGGCGATCGAGCCAACCCCCGGCCAGCCAATCCCGCATCTGGCGGCAGGCTTCCCGGAGCACCCATTCCCCCAGGGGGACGATCAGCCCGGTTTCTTCGGCGACGGGGATGAACTCGACGGGGGAGATCCAACCTCGGATGGGGTGCTTCCAGCGGACGAGGGCTTCGCAGGTGACGATCTCGCCGGTGACGAGGGAGACGACGGGTTGGTAGTGCAGGTGCAGTTCCCCCCGGGCGATCGCGTGGCGGAGGTCGTTTTCCAGTTGCAATTGGGACAGCAAATTGGCGTGCATTTGGGTGTCGAAAATGGCGTAGCAATTTCGACCCCCATGTTTGGCCCGATACATGGCCAAATCCGCCCCCCGCAAAATGTCGGCGGTCTGTTCGTAGGGGTGTCGGGTCACGGGGTCGAAATTGAGGGCGATGCCGATGCTGGCGCCGAGGGAAAACTGTTCTCCGTGTACCTGAAACGGCGGTTTGAGACAGTCGAGCACCCGTTCGGCCATGTCGGTACTTTCCGAAATGCCGCCGATGTCATCCACCAAAATCGCGAATTCGTCGCCCCCGAGTCGGGCCAGCATATCTCCGTCCCGAAGACACTGTTGCAGTCGCTGGCTCACCTGAATCAACAGCAGGTCGCCGGCGAGGTGTCCCAGACTTTCATTGACGATTTTGAAGCGATCTAAATCGATCAACAGAACCGAAAAGAGTCGCTTTTGACCCGTGCGAGTCCGTTGCAGGTTGGTCAGCAACTGCTCCATGAAATGGGCGCGGTTGGGCAGTTGGGTGAGGGAGTCGTGAAAGCTGTTGTAATGGAGTAGGGCTTCGGCTTCTTTGAGTTCGATCGCCTGTTTTTCGATATCTTGTGCGAGTTTAAAGTTGAGTTTTTTGAGGGCTTTATAAGCCGTCGTCAGCCGTCCGGCAAGGGAGGATATCGGATGATTTTCGGCTACCTCCGTCTCCGGTATGACGAGGAAAACTAACCAATTCAATCCCCGACTGTCTCGGCAGGGAAAGACATCGACAAATTGACTGTTACCGTCCAATTTAAAATTCAATTGATGGTCGCCGTCGATATTTTTTAAGTGACCGAATTTTTGCAGGACGTGGCGGGCGGTTTCTTCGATCGCCCGATCGCCGCAGCTTTCGGCTTTCAACCGCACATCGCGATCGCCGTTTTTCGCAAAAGGCTGGAAACATTTGGAACTCGTCACCAACATCCCCGAAGGTTCGACGATAAAGGTGGTTCCCGCCTGGGACAGTTTGAACCGGTCGAGTAACTGGCCGATGTAGGACAGGGACAGATCGCAGCCGAGAACCCCGAGCAATTTTCCCGCCTCGTCGTAGGCGGGCAGAACCGCCATCAAACCGAATTGAACGGCGACGCAGTTGGTGTATTTGTAAACCGGACTCCAGGTGGCTTGACCGGCTTTTTTGGCGATTTGATACCACTCGCGATCGCGGGCGTCGTAGTTTTCATGGTGGCAGATCGGGGGGGCGCGGCGATCGCCGTTCGGGTCGAGTCGATAAAAGAATTTGTGGGGGGAAACTCGGCTATTTTTGAGTTCTAAAGTGGGCGACCCATCTTCGAGTCGCGTAATTCCCACATAATCTCCCGTCTCGGCGGCGAAGCCGACGGTACTGACGGTATCGAAAATCTGAATTTGTTCCCCAAAATGCCGTTGCAGGTCTGGCAAAGCGGAGGAGTTCAATTGGCCGAGGCGAAGGGCACTGGCGTTAATTTGATTGACTTTGTGAGGGGTGTCGAGGTACGCTTCGAGTTCCCCGAGGATGCGAGTGGCAACTTCGCGGTGTAACTGCGTGACGAGAGCCAGGATCGCCTGTTGCAAGTCGGTGAGAAAGTTGGATTCCATAACGGCACATTTCCAAGCCCGTGAACAATCGGTATTTTTTCGGTTGTGAGTGAGTGAAGTCTCGGGAGTTGCGTGCGGATAACGCCGAGGTCGTTTCAGTCCGGCGGTTCCCCCACTGACCGATGCGGAAATGGGATGGGTGTTAAGAATTGTAAAATTAACATATCTCGGACCCCGGGGAAAATGACAAATACTTTTCTCAATGTTAGCCCAAGTGCAAGTGATGTCAAAAACTTGCGAACCAACAGTCGCGGGGCGATCGCGAAAACGCCGCGATCGCTCCATTCCAGTCCGGACGAGAGATTTGTTTGATCTGACCGACGATATATCAATTTTAAATAGGGTGTCGGTTGTGGGGAATCGGGATCAGAAATTTTTCTTTTCTCGTCCCTCCGGCTTCCCCACTCCCCCGCCCCCAGTCGCGGCTAAACGGCCCAAGTTGCCAAGTAAGTATCGTCGCCTCCGATCGCATTAGAATTGATAGCCCCGGCAGTGGTGGCGACATCCGGTTGAGTCACCGTTCCAAAAATCACGGCCCGGCCGTCGCGAACGGCGAAGGAATTCACCGCCCCTTTGGAACCGTCCGCATCGCCGGTGGCGGTGAGCGGCGTCCAGAATTTTCGCACGGTGTAATCGGCGGAAACTCCCAAAACTGCCATCTCTCCCAAAGTATAGTTTCCGACGGGTTGGCCGTCGATGGTTTTGCCATCCCGATTTTGCAGGGTGGCGGCTGATGAACCGCCGATGTAGACATTTCCGAATTCATCTGCGGCGATGGATTCGGGGGTGAAACTGTTGGCATTGCCGCTGGAAAGTCGGGTGACGATAAATTGACCCCGTTCGATATTTCCATTGCTTTGATCGATCTGGGCGTGGAAGGTGAAGGAACCGGAACCCGCCCCCGAAAAGTTCGTGTACGAGTCAACATTGACCAGGGTCGCCAAGTTTTGGGTGATGTCTTGGCCGTCTCGCTGGAAGACATTATTTCCGCCGTCGGTTTTTCCGAGGAAATACAGTTCGCCATCTTCCCCGAAGGTGATGCGTTCGCCGCGGGTGTCGGCCCCCAACCCCTCCCCGGTGACTTGTGAGGCCGTGTAATCCCAGGTGTTCCAGACTTGGGCGAGGGAGGTGTCGAAAGCCCGCAGGAAGGGCGTCTGCAAGGTGCTGCTGACCTGGTTAAATCCGGTGACGTAGATGCCGCTGCCGTCGGGGGCGATGGCGATATCCGCCGGACGGATGTCAGTCCCGGACAGGGTGGCGGTGGCGAGTTGGGTTCCCGTCGGACTCCAGAGGGTGACGGTATCGGTGGCTTCGGTGAGGGTTGCTACCGTTCCATTATTAGCAATTGAAACGCGATCAAAGGTTCCGGCTCCGGACCACAAAACGCTGTTGGCGGTACTCTCATAAACTTTAATTCCAAAATCGCCTGCGGCGACGATTTCACCGCTGTCGCCGTCGATATCCAAGTCGCCGACGCTGCCCCCCACAGGGGTGGTCGATAACAGCATCGTACCATCTTGCAGGCGTCGGATCTGACCCGAACCGTCAAAATTTCCCCCGACAATTATCGCGGAATCCACCGGAGAAATGACCGTCGCGGCGGCGGTATCATCTCCCGCTGTCCCCAAATAGGTCGCCGTTGCCAGCTCTAAATTCTCGGTGGAATCGTTATCGACAATTTGCAAAGTGGCGGTATTTTGGGTTCCCAAGATCGCCCCTCCCGTCAGATTTTCGAGACTCAGGTTAAGGCTTTCTGTCGGTTCAAAAATGCTGTCATCGACAATCGGAATTGAGACGGTTTTTGGAGTCGTATCTCCATCGGAAAAATTGACCGCGATCGCACCATTTGTATAGTCCGCAGGGGAGATCGCCGAGTCGTCGGTTTGGGTGACTTCCGCACTCACGGCTCCCTCACTTCCCCCGGTTCTTGTCACTGTAATTTCCGCGATCGCATTCCCATCCTCATTGACGCTGAAAGTGGTTCCGCCAAATGCCAAAGTTCCGGCAGCAATGTCGTTATCTAAAATAGTGACAGTTCCCGAAGACTGGGTTCCCAAACTGGCGCCACCCGTCGGGTTACTCAAATTGAG
>NZ_JAYFER010000385.1:0-440 GCF_055795065.1 Lyngbya sp. CCY1209 | reverse complement strand
GAGAGGAGGCGATAGCCACCCCCAGTTTTAGGATTCACAACCCTAGGATTGAAGCGGGGAACGGAAGGCGATGAGGGGGAATCTGCTCCCAATAACTCGACCACTGCCAATCATCTACGACTAACCGAAAGGTGAACGTCCGCCATTAACCCTCGAAATAATTGGGTATCGAAAACAGGTTGATTACGGTGCTGCTCGAATGAGTAAGTGGAAAAGTGGAAGTTTTCCAATACTATCCACACAGACCCTTAAAAGTACACCGGGGGACAGGATGAGTCTAAGGATGAAATACCCATACAGATGGAACGAAATAACCCCATACTGGCCCTTGCTCAATGGTCGATTAAGCAAGTAGTGAAGGCTATAGCCGCAAGTGTAAGCGTAAGCCAGATGGGGGTGAGATGTAACCAGAAGCCAACGCCCAGATGTAATGTCTGGGA
>NZ_JAYFER010000384.1:0-218 GCF_055795065.1 Lyngbya sp. CCY1209 | reverse complement strand
GAACCCTACTGGGAACCTAAATTCGAGGGAACAAGCTATGGGTTTCGACCCGGACGCTCAACTCTTGACGCAGTTGGTAGAATATTTATTGGTATCAACAAAATGGGATACTACGTCCTTGATGCCGACATCGCCAAATGTTTCGACCAAATTGACCATGATTACCTGCTATCCAAACTTCATTGTCCAACGACCATTAGGCGTAATATCAAACAATG
>NZ_JAYFER010000383.1:0-213 GCF_055795065.1 Lyngbya sp. CCY1209 | reverse complement strand
TGCTACTCAAGTCTCCATCTTACGTCTGAACCGTGACCCGTCTGCATATCCCAGACATTACATCTGGGCGTTGGCTTTTGGTCACATCTCACCCCCATGTGGCTTGCGCTTACACTTGTGGCTATTGCCTTCACTACTTGCCTAATCGACCATTGGACAAGAGCCATTATGGGGTTATTTCGTTCCATCTGTATGGGTATTCCATCCTTAGAC
>NZ_JAYFER010000382.1:0-208 GCF_055795065.1 Lyngbya sp. CCY1209 | reverse complement strand
TGGACTCCCATTGTCTACCACACGCTGGTCAGACCGAACGCATCGACGTATGATGGAAATTGGGTCTATTGGGCAACAAGGAGAGGGAAATCACCAGAAATCTCAAACCGAGAAGCCAAACTGCTGAAAAGCCAGAAAGGCAAATGCAAATGGTGCGGACAGCACTTCACTATAGAAGACCAAGTGGAGACCGACCACATCATCCCTA
>NZ_JAYFER010000381.1:0-220 GCF_055795065.1 Lyngbya sp. CCY1209 | reverse complement strand
GATAGAGCCAAGCAAGCCTTGGTCAAGATGGCAATGGAACCCTTCTGGGAACCTAAATTTGAAGGGACAAGCTATGGGTTTCGACCCGGACGCTCAACCCTCGATGCAATTGGCAGAATATTTGTTGCGATTAATCAAGGGGGATACTACGTCCTCGATGCCGACATTGCCAAATGTTTCGACCAGATTGACCATGATTACCTGCTATCCAAACTTCATT
>NZ_JAYFER010000380.1:0-226 GCF_055795065.1 Lyngbya sp. CCY1209 | reverse complement strand
GTTCCATCTGTATGGGTATTCCATCCTTAGACTCATCCTTTCCCCCGGTGTACTTTTAAGGGTCTGTGTGGATAGTGCGGTAAAACTTCCACTTTTCCACCTACTCATTCGAGCAGCACCGTAGTCAACCTGTTTTCGATACCGAACTGTTTCGAGGGTTCATGGCGGATGTTTACCTTTCGGTTAGTCATAGATGGTTGGCAGTGGTCGAGTTATTAGGAGCAGA
>NZ_JAYFER010000379.1:0-53507 GCF_055795065.1 Lyngbya sp. CCY1209 | reverse complement strand
GAAATTCCCTCGACATCAGGGTTTAAAGGTTTGTCCCTCTGAGGAAACTGTAAACAGACGAGCGCGCACTGCTATATTATTGCAAGATATCGAAAAATTTGACATCGGTATCTGCAAACTCAAGGTTTTGATCACATCGTCTTCTATTGTGAGAATTAAAAAACTTTATTTCCTCGATGCGGATTGGGTGCCCGTGTCAACCCGGGCGGAAGGGGAGTTACAGAAACTCTGGGATGATTTCCGACGGGTTCATCAAAAACCCGTCAATTGGGGCGATCGCGACCGTTTTACAGCAATTTTCCAGTCAATGAGGTACACTTTCCAATTCAAAGTCCCCCTTGCCAAGGGGGGAGAATTCAATTCAAAGTCCCCCTTATTAAGGGGGATTTAGGGGGATCGTTCCGTTTCTAAAAAAAGGTGAATATCCCCCCCAACCCCCCTTGGCAAGGGGGGAGAATTGAACTCAAAGTCCCCCTTGGCAAGGGGGGAGAATTGAATTCAAAGTCCCCCTTATTAAGGGGGATTTAGGGGGATCGTTCCGTTTCTCAAAAAGTGAATATCCCCCCCAACCCCTGTCTCCCGGTATCGAGATGCCGGACCAGCAACACCAAATGGAACCGATGCAGATACCGGACGATCGCATCGAACACTCCCAGTAAAACAGATATGTTTTGCCCGGACTTGACACAATCAATTCCCCGATATTATAATTAAATCAGTCCACAAATATGGCGATTTAAACCGACATGGCACAACAGCTCAAGCGCTGGGAATCCCCCCGCCGCCAGGGGCGAAACGTCAAAGGAAAAGGCGGTGCAGCCCGGGCGCGACAACTCAAGAAACGGGAACAGCAGTTGCGGCGCAAACTCAAAGGCGACGACCCGATCCCAAACCAAAAGCGAAACAAAAACCAACCAACCGAAGGGAAGGAACCATCAAAATCCTTCCCTCTTTTTTTGTCAAATATCGGTTTCGGATTGAATGTTCGGGCAGATGGTGCGGGCGATGCGGCTGGGAGGGGGGTGATCTTGCCAGCGATCGAGTAGAACTTGTAGTTCGCCTTTCAAGGTTTCCAAAGCCGCAATTTGCCGGTCAATTTCCCTCACTTTCGCTTCTAAGTGGGATTTTACCTCGTGACAGGGAAGGTTGCCGCGATCGCGGATCTCCAGAATTTCCCCAATTTCCGCCAAACTCAACCCCAACCCCTGGGCTCGCTTGATAAATGAGAGTCGGTTCAAAACGCCGGGGCTGAAGAGTCGATAGTTCGACTTGGCGCGATCGACGGTGGGGCTCAACAACCCGATTTCGTCGTAGTAGCGAATGGTTTTCACCGACAAACCGCTGCGGGCGGCAACTTCTCCAATTTTGAGCGATTTGTCAGCGGTTGCAGGACGCGCAGACATGATTGTAACCCCCGGTTGACAATTGCTATCAAATTCTGATGGGCAATCCGAAAACATCGATGATGGCGGGAGTTCAGAATTTCTCCCGGAGGAGTGAGGAGTGGGGAGTTAGAAACGAGACGTTTCTCCGTTGTCTGCTGTCTCTTCTCTTTGTTCCCGACACCCGACACCCGACACCCGACACCCGACACCCGTTAATAGGGAGGACGCCGGCGTTTGGTCTGGGTTAGCAGCGGCAGGGGTGGGCGGGATGCATGGGGCGGCAGATAATATTCCGGGGCGGGTTCGGCTTGCTGTTCCGAGTGCGATCGCTGAATTTGCCACCACCGCAGGGCAAACGCCACCCCGATGGTTCCCAAACCGAAACTCAGCAGCGGCAAACTGGCTCCGATACCGCCAATCATGGTGTCAACCGCCCCCACCGTCACCACGAAACTGACGATCGGCTCTCTCCGGTAGGCGGACTTCAAAATTCTCGGCCACAAAGCATTCATCACGGTTTACTCTGCTCTTACACTAATATTAGTTCTAGACTGTACCCGATCGATCCGGGTTGCCGGACACTTCCCGAAGCATCGAATTCGCCATCACCTTGTCTTGTGTCGGGTTGGATTTCAACTTGCCGGTTTTCCATGTATTCTAAAGCAATTCCGTCCGGTCGAACAGTGCGTCTGCCACCCATTCGAGTGGGAACCCGAACAGACCGCCCGCTCCCCGGGAACGGACAGAGATCTCGTCCCTCCCGTTATATTTTAGCGCCTGTTTCGAGCGGGCGGAGCTGGTCAGGGCCGGTGGGGGGATTCTTCTTCGAGAAAAGGACGATCGAGCGTCAAATTGTTGTCACACTTCCAAGCCATCCATCATCTGACCGCCATGACGATTTTTAATGTCCGGGAAGCCGTCGAATCCGATATCAATCCGATCGCCTCCCTCCACACCTCCCAATCTCGCCGCCACATCCCCAATCTCGACGGGGGATTTCTCCTGGCGGAAAGCACCGAGGAGATGGTCAGGGAGGAGATGGCGAACGGGACCCGTTTTTTCGTGGCGATCGCCCCCGAAAGTGAAGAATTGGTGGGATTTGTCGCCATCGCCCGGCCGCAGATTTCGCCGGAGATCGTGGGGAACATTCGCTGGACGGGGACGGATTACGGCGATCGCCTCTCCGACCATCGCCACCATTACATTCAGGCGATCGCCACCAAACCGGGTTGGACGGGAAAAGGAATCGCCCGCCACCTCTACGCCTCCGTTTATCGACAATTTTCCGATTCTATTTTATCCGCTTTGGTCGTCACCCGACCCATCACCAACCACCGCTCTTTACAATTTCACAAACGCCAGGGGTTCGCCGCGATCGGCACTCTCAATTTGGAATATTTATTCGATTTAAAGGACTACGAATCGACGATTTTTTATCGGGAGACTTGAAGGGAAAGTTAAATTTTCTTTTGCTCCGACAATGGGGGCGGCATCCCGGGCCGCCCCTCGATACCGAAGGTGATGCGATCGCCGGGTTAAACCCGATTTCCTCGGTTCCATTCGTCTCCGATGTTTGGACTGTTGTCAAGTCATATTTCGATCGCAAATCGATGGTCCGAGCCGTTTGAGAGCCGGCGGACGGCCGGATTGAGAAGGGGGGCGATCGCTTCCCCTCCCCGTCCAAAATAAAAAATTGACTCGGGGGGGATAAATTGTTCTAAAATTATTGCATAGAAACGACCTCTCGACTCCCTCAACGCACCCCCCGGTACTGGATCATGGATTTAGAATCCCATCGGTTTATCGGTTATTTTGAACCCGAACAAGCCCAAAAACTCTGTCAGTTGGCCCTCGTCGAAGACCATCCGGACGGAGACCTGATTTTTGAAGAAGGCGAAATTCCCGACTATTTGTATTTGGTCCTCAAGGGACGGGTTGAATTCAGCAAACGGGCGGAAGGCGATCGCTACCAGGTCGTCACCGTCGCCGAACCTAACAGTTTTTTCGGGGAATTCGGGGTGTTGGACGGACAGCCCCGCAGTGCCCGGGCGATCGCAAAAGGAGGGGCAACCCTCGCAAAAGTTTCCCGGGATCACCTGATGACCATCCTCCGAGATGCCCGGGGAGAGGTGGTTTTGCAACTATTTAGCTACATTACCCGGCAACTGCGGGTCACGACGACCCAATACGTCAAACAAATGGTTCGCAAGCAAAAAATGGAACTGCTCGGGGAAATGGTGAACACGATTTTGCACGATTTTCGCAGTCCGTTCACCGGCATTCAGCTTTCGAGCTCCATGATTCGGGAACTGCACCCGGACGAGGAAACCCAAGAATGGTGCGATTTAATTTCGATGCAAATTCAGCGGATGCTGGGGATGGCGGAAGAGGTGTTGGAGTTCAGCCGGGGAAGCACCACCCTCAGCCGCCGCCGGGTGGATGTCCGCGAGATGCTCGAACGGTTTGAAAACCTGAATCGCGTCTATTTTCAATCCTGCGGAATTGAATGGAAAATTGACATCCGAGAAGAGATTTATATTCGAGCTGACAGTAACAAGATCCTGCGGGTGCTGCAAAATTTGGTCGGCAATGCGATCGAGGCTTTGGAAGACCGCGAGGGACACGTCACTATCACGGCTCAAATTCGCGATAACTGGTGTGAAATTTCCATTCAAGATGACGGACCCGGAATTCCGGAGATGATTCAAGACCACCTATTTGATGCCTTTGTCACCTACGGAAAACAGGGGGGAACTGGCCTGGGAACGGCGATCGCAAAATCCATTGTCGAAGCCCACGGCGGCGCGATCGGATTCGAGTCCAACCCGGCGGCGGGGACGACGTTTTGGATTCGCCTCCCCCTCAGTCACGACGATCCGATCCGGGATGAAATTGTAGAGGAAGTTCGGCTGGTCTGATGGTACAGAGCTTCAGCTTTCAGCTTTCAGCTTTCAGCAGAAGTTTGCCGATATTTCAACTGTTCTGGCGGTTGCAATCGCTGCGAAGGGGGATGGAAAACCGAAACCGGAACCGTTCGCGACGGGGGACACCAAAACTTAAGTCAAGCTAATCGATTCGAGAAAATAATTTTGTTTTTTTAAATTTTGTCAGGGAATTCTGATTTTTTATCGAAAATTGCTGTCAAAAAGTTGACGAGTTTATGGGGGTTCTGGTAGACTAGGGGAAATAGCTCCCAAGGGGTTCTTGTGTCCAGCCGTCAAAATGGAGGCTACAACCCCGATTCCTCCGTAAAATTTCCGAAAATTTCGGGAAAATTGGAAAACTACGATGCACCAATTTTGGGCGGTGAGACGGGGAGCCGGGGACGGGGGGTTGACAAAAACCAAATTTTGTGCATTGAGGGCGAAAAAGCGATCGCAACTGTTCCCGAAACCATTCCCAAATCCCATGAATTGACAGTTTCCCCCCCCAACTCCCGGAGGAGTTGGAGGGAGTGTAATTTAAGCGATATCTAACACTTCAAAATCCGTCTGACCGTAAGCCATCTGGCGATCGACCGCCGAGAGGATTTTATTATCCGCTTTGTCGGACATCAGACAGGCGCAGGCCAGCAGCGCCACATCGGGGCGGTGGATGGTTCCCGCCACCCGACAATCTTCCGTCAACACGCCGTTTTTCGTGGCGGGTTCGGACTTCAAACCCCCCGGACGGATGATGACGTAGGTGAGTCCGCTCTCGAGCAAATGTTGCTCGGCTTTTTCCTTTTCTATCAACACCGATTTCAGGGTTTCCATCGCCTGGGGGGGGAGGGCGATCGCGCTATTTCCGCTGCCGATAGAGGAAATTAAAATAAACTTCTCCACCTTCGCTTTCACCGCCGCATCGATCAAATTTCGGTTGCCCAAATAATCCGCCCGCTGCCCGTCCTTCGGCAAGCCGCCGATGGTGCTGATCGCCGCCCGCACCGGCGGTGTCCCGTCCAGGAATGCCCGTTCCGTCGCCGTCGCGTCCAGGGCATCTCCCATCACCACTTCCAGGCCGATCGCCTCCAACTCCGGGCGGGTGTCGGGCGATCGCAGCAAGGCTCTCACCTTCATCTGCGCGTCCGCCAAACAGTTGGCAATTTCACGCCCCACACCCCGACTGGCGCCGGCCAGAAAAATACAAGATTCGGAATTCATCGTCATGTCAAACTATCAAATTTTTCGATAACGTTTGTCGGGGCAGTTCGAGAGTGCTCCCGTTTTCTCCCCCGATTGTATCCGACTACGGGCTTTTTTTATAACATTCAGAAAATTTTACCACTCCAGACACAGAGGACCAGGAGAAATCCGACTCTAATTATATTAAATCCGGTTGAAGGCTAAAAAACAACGGGTTGGATATCAAGACCGCTTGGGAATGGCGGGGGCAACACCCTAAACAACCAAAAATTGGGGGAAAGCGTGGGGGGTTAGAGAATCGATCAAAGGACAATTCAATTATCAATTATCAATTCTTCCCCCCGACAGCTTACCGATCGCCGTCCGAGATCAGCGATCGCATCCCCTCCAACGTCGCCGGAATCGTCCGGGGGTCCATAAACATCACCTTGCTGCTGTCGCTGTTGCCGATGGTCGTCCCCATGTCTATGTAATGCTGCGCCAGCAGGTATTGCAGGACTTCCTTCGCCTCGGGGTCAGCTTTGAGGATCTTGGCGAGAATTTGCAAGGCTTCCGCCGTGGCGTGGGCTTTGAGGACCTGAGCCTCCCGTTCCGCCTGAGCCCGCAGCACCAGTGCTTTTTGGTGGGCTTGCGCCGCGAGCACTTCCGCTTCGGCGCGACCCCGGGCGGAGTTGATCGCGGACTCCCGTTCCCCTTCCGAAGATAAGATCGCCGCCCGTTTTTGCCGTTCCGCCGACATCTGCAATTCCATCGCATCCATCACCGCCTTGGCGGGGCAGATATCCCGCAGTTCCACCCGCGTCACCTTCACCCCCCAGGGGTCCGTGGCGATGTCGAGTTCCCGCAATAATAATTCGTTGACTTCGGTGCGGGCAGTAAAGGTCTGGTCGAGCTCCAGCTTGCCCATTTCCGAGCGAATTTGGGTGCGGACCAAGTTTTCCATCGCCGCCTGCAAATTATTGACTTTGTAGCAGGCTTTTTCCAAGTCCATGATCCGCCAGTAGACCACCGCATCGACGCTGATGGAGACGTTATCGCGGGTGATACACTGTTGGGGGGGGATGTCGAGCACCTGTTCCCGGACAGTCTGGCGGTAGGCGACGCGATCGAAAAAGGGAACGACCCAATTTAAACCGGGTTCGAGGGTGCGGCCGTTATATTTTCCCAGGGTTTCCACCAGAGCTTTATCCCCCTGATTGATAATTTTGACCGAACCCACGGCGGCAGACCCGCCGAAGATCAAAAGAATGAAGAACAAGAGCTGTCCCATTTTGTATCTCCTATACAATTATGTTTGACCGATGATCGATCGCACCGCCGAGATCGAGAGAACCTACACCTCAAGAGTCCCCCATTTCGCCGAATGCACCGACAATTTAGGAATGAATTAACTTTTCGGGGACGACGATCAGGGTGTTACCCTCCCGACTCACCACGAGCACTCTTTGTTGGGGGGCGATCGCAAATTCCCCCTCGCACCGAGCCCGCCAGGACACGCCCTCGCACAGCACCCGCCCCGTCTGTCCCGGCAAAATTTCCGTCAAACTTTCAGCCTCCGTCGCCGCTTCCAGGACGGACACCCGGCGGGAAGGCAACAGGCGACGAACCCCCAAGGCAAACACCAGCGATAAAATCATCCACAGGACGACCTGAACGCCCACATTAGGCACCAGCAGGGAGATCCCCGCCACGGCTAAGGCACTCAGACCCATCATGAATTCGATAAATGCCGTGGGCAAAAACAACTCCATCAGACAGAGGAGTACCCCGGCCAGCAACCAAAAAAGGGTAGGATTGACAAACATGGGTTTAATGATAGCGTTGCGGAAATTTAAGGTATGAGTCGATGGCAATTTGTTATTGCTGACACCTAGGGTGCGATCGACAGGAGCTACAATCATTTTATATTTGAGATTTTGTATTGAGTGTCCCCGGCAATAGATCTTCAAAGTGTCTTTAGATAAACTCTTCCAAATCAGCAGTTCCTCGCCACCGCCGATTTACTGCACCAACCCCGCCTGTCCCCAACCCCGCAATGCCTTGGGACAGTCCCGCTGCGTCACCTGCGAGACGCCCCTCACCTACCGCTACCTGTGGGCGGTCGGTTCGGCGGCTCGGGAGATGAAACCGGGGCAAATCGTCGGCAACCGCTACTACGTCACGGCGCCGCAAATTTGGCTGGAAACCAAACCCGCCGTGCCGCCGGTGCTGCCCGATCGCCTCTCGGACGCGATCGGCAACTATCTCTACCTGTACCCCCACAAACTCCACCTCCCCAACCTCTACGGCATCTACACCCGGGCGACATCCCCGGAAACGGCGGATATTTTACTTCTCGATAACGTCCCGGTGAACGACAAGGGGAACCTGCACCCCTCCCTGGTGGAATCCTGGCCCCAGGCGACGGCGGTGCGGCAGGTCTACTGGCTGTGGCAGATGTGGTCGTTGTGGGACCCCCTCTCGGAACAGGGGGCGGCTTACAGTTTGCTGATCAAAGACAACCTGCGGGTAGACGGGTGGCGGCTGCGGTTGCGGGAGTTGCACCGGGGCAAGATCCAGCCCACCCTGCCGGACCTGGCGGAGTCCTGGTCGGCGTTTGTGGAGACGGCCCACGAAAATTTGCGATCGCCCCTGCAAGATATCCTACAGCGGCTGCGGCAAAGTCCGGAGGGTTCCGGCCCGGGTGCGATCGCCGACCACCTCAACGAAATTCTATTGCACTCCGCGGCGAGGCTTCCCCTGCACCTGGCCACGGCGGGACAGACGGACGTGGGGCGGATGCGATCGCACAACGAGGACTGCTGCTATCCCACGGCGGCGGATCTCAAACAGCAGGAGATTTACCCCAACGACAAGCTGATCCCCCATTTGAGTCTGGTCTGCGACGGGGTGGCGGGGCACGAGGGGGGCGAGGTCGCCAGCCAACTCGCGGTCCAGTCCATCAAACCCCTGATTCACAGTTTGATGTTGGAAATCGGGGAACAGCAGACCCCCCAGCCACCGCACCTGGTCGCCCACCAACTCCAGGAAATTACCCGGGTGGTCAACAACGTCATCGCCGCCCAAAATGACGAACAGGGGCGATCGTCCAAACAGCGGATGGGGACGACCCTGGTCATGGCCCTGCAACTGTGCCAGCGGGTGCAAATCGAGGGGCGATCGGATTTCAACAACGCCCACGAACTCTATATCGTCAACATCGGCGACAGCCGCGCCTACTGGATCACTTCGGAATCCTGCGAGTTGTTGACGGTGGACGACGACGTGGCGACTCGGGAAGTCCGCACGGGCCGCGCGTTGTACTGGGACGCCAAACAGCGGCGGGATGCCGGCGCCCTCACCCAGGCTTTGGGGACCCGGGAGGCGGAATTCCTGAAACCGGCGGTGAAGCGGCTGATCGTCGAGTCGGACGGGCTGCTGCTGCTGTGTTCCGACGGACTCAGCGATAACGGGTGGGTGGAAAAAACCTGGGCGGATTACGCCCCGGCGGTGCTGCGGGGGGAAAAATCTTTGGAATCGGCGGTCCGAGATCTCGTCGAAATCGCCAACCTCCACAACGGCCACGACAATATTTCCGTCGTGCTCAATTACTTCGGCGTTTCTCCTCAGAAATTGGTCCTCGTCGAACCTCCGGAACCTCCCCAGAAACCGCAACCTTTGGAGTCGGAATTCACGGCCGCTTCCCGGGCCCTGATGGAGGAGGATTCGGCGACTTTGGCCGGAAAGGCGACCCGCAGAAGGCGATCGCAAAAGTTAGCCTGGATTCTGTTGATCATTGGCTTATTAATTGCCGCGATCGCGGGCAGCTTCTGGATCGGGTGGCAAAACCGCGATCGAGATCCGGTTTTCCCCCAGGACTCGGCAAAAATGGACAATGAAAAATGAAACATGATCGGACTCGCCCCCCACTCCCCCAAAAAAGGCCCCAAAAAAGGGGTTGACAGGGGGCGACCATTCGGGGTAAGATATTGACATAAACCCCCATAATGGGAGTGGTTGCCAAAAAAATATTTTTACACATATTCCCATTATCTAAAATAATACCAGAAGTCAAGCGCAAAAGCAACCCAAACCCCCAAAAACGGCAAAAATTTTTACATTTTTTAACTTTTCAACCCAGCTGTCTTTTTTGGAGACATCAATCAGGCCTTCACCCACAACGCCAGTCCGCCGCCCCGCCCTCGGGCCGCAATGAATTGGTCTCGAATCAAAAAATAGGCGAAAAAAGGCAGTTCCGCGACCCGCTTTTGATAGAAAGTTTCTTCACTGCTTTTTCCGTTGCGGATGTAGCCGTCGTAGAGTTTGAGTCCCAACCCCCGGACCCCCATGCGGGTGAAATCAAAGGCGAGGATATCATTTTTGAGCAAAAACTTCGCCGGCCCGCCGACGGTCAACGTCATCAACCCGACGCCGACCCGATTTTCGATCCGGCCCGCTTCAAAGGGTTCGCGATCGCCCGATTTGATATCCGCAACGGGGGAATAAGTCAAGCCGATCTCGACGAGGGCGGGAATGTAACGACCCGCCCCCATCAAGACTCCAGGGCGATCGCGGGTCTTTTTAGTTCCGGTGATCAAATACAACCGCCAGGTGCCGCACAGCCCCTCGAAGGGGTGTGATTCCCGGCGTTTGCGGGCGACCTTTTCCGCCTCCAACAGGGCGGCGACCACCTCCTCGGCGGCGGGGCGATCGCGATCATTCGAGTGGAGCGATCGCGCGGCCCGTTCCAAAATTTCCAGATATTCAGTCATATCAACTCCGTTTAAATACTGACACAATCGTTATCCCCCCCAATTCCCCATCTGCGAAAATCTGCGAAATCTGTGGATTGTTTAATATCAACTCCGTTTAAATACTGACACTTAACGTCGAGAAAAATCCATAGGCAAGAGGCAATCAGCAAAAGTTTGAAGTCGCTTCAATCATCAATTATTAATTGTTAATTATTAATTGTTAATTATTTTCTGTAAATCGCGTCCGCCACCCGCGCCACATCGCAGAGTTCGGCGACATCGTGGATCCGCAAAATGTCCGCCCCGCCGACGATCGCCGCCACGCAGGCCGCCGCCGTCCCCCAAACCCGTCGTTTCGGGTCGGGGCGATCGAGGATGTTGCCGATGAAACTTTTCCGGGACGGCCCCACCAACAGGGGGAAACCGAGCGATCGCACTCGGGGCAGTTCCCGCAAAATCTCCAAATTCTGGTCTGAGTTTTTCGCGAATCCGATCCCCGGGTCGAGGATAATGTGGGCGCGATCGATTCCCGCCGCGATCGCTGCCTGGGTGCGATCGGCCAGAAACTCCCGGATCTCCCCCATCAAATCCCGGTAGTCCGTCAGGGTTTGCATGGTCTGCGGCGTCCCCCGGATGTGCATCAGGGCGATCGGCACCCCCAGAGCCACCGCCGTCGGCAGCATTTCCGGATCATAAGTCCCCCCGGAAATATCGTTGATCAAATCCGCCCCGGCTTCCACCGCCGCCTTAGCCACCGCCGCCCGGGTCGTGTCCACGGAAATCACCGCATCCCCCACCGGACCAGCCTGTTTTCGCAACCGTTCCACCACCGGGATCACCCGATCCAGTTCCGTTTCCAGGGACACGACCGCCGCCCCCGGGCGGGTGGACTGTCCGCCCACGTCAATCAGATCCGCCCCCGCCCCAACCATGTCCCCGGCTCGGAGGAGGGCGGCATCCGGGGTATCGAAGGACCCACCGTCGCTAAAGCTGTCGGGGGTGACATTCAAAATGCCCATCAGATAGGTTCGCGTTCCCCACTCGAACGGGCGACCTCGAATGACTGTGGGTTCGACCATCGGCGCGATTATTTGTAGTTGACAATCTTGGCGAAACTGTCCGGCTGCAGGCTCGCCCCGCCCACCAAAGCGCCGTCAATTTCCGTCTGGGCCATGATCTCGTCGATGTTTTCCGGCTTCACCGAACCACCGTATTGAATGGTGACATCGGGATTCGTCAATTGGCTTCGGATCAAACGGATCACCCGGTTGGCTTCCTTGGATTCGCAGGTGTCCCCGGTGCCGATCGCCCAGATCGGTTCGTAGGCGATCACCAAATTATCTTGATCCACGCCGACGAGATCCTTTTCGAGTTGGGAGAAAATGTGAGATTCCGTCTGTCCCGCATCCCGCTGCTCTTTGGTTTCCCCCACGCACAAAATCGGGGTCAAACCGTGGCTCTGGGCCGCTTTCAACCGCAGGTTGACGGTTTCATCCGTCTCTCCGAAATACTGTCGCCGTTCGCTGTGGCCCACCACCACGAACCGGACGCCGATCTCCGTGAGCATCGGGGCGGAAATTTCCCCGGTGTAGGCCCCGGACTCTTCCCAGTGGACATTTTGAGCCCCGAGCCGCACCCGCGACCCGTGCAGGCTCTTGGACATGATATCCAGATCCGTGAAGGGGACGCACAGCACGATCTCCCGATCTTCGGGGGTCTCTTCCAATTGCGTGACAAACCCTTTCAGAAACTCCTGGGCTTCCGCTTGGGTTTTGAACATTTTCCAGTTCCCGGCAATAATGACTTTTCTCACAGTCGAACCAATAAACCTCAAAATACAACCGAATGCCAAACTTTAGTTTAAAACGTCGGGGGCATTTGCGGAAATCCGCTACTGGCCGAATTCCACCCGCGCCTGTTCCACCAGGTCCACGGTGACGACATCGCGATCGGCTTCCCGGGCCAGTTGTTCGATGCGCTGTCGGGCTTTCCCCCGCACGAAGAAGGGGATATTTTTGAGTTTGGCCGTGGCTTCGGGCTGCCACTTGAGTTCGTCGAGATAGTCGGAGTCTGACATGGCACTGCAGGCAAAAGGCAAAAGTCAACAGGCAAAAGGCAAAAAGCCGCGGGGGGAGCCGTTTGAGAGATTTATGTCCGATTCGGGGGGATTGACAAGTCTCGTCGGAGTCGGGACTCGCTCCGCTGCAATTTTTTTGTTTTTCCTAGCTTACGCGATCGCGAGGGTCCGGAGCAAACTGCGGATCACCCCGACAGTGACGCCGGGAAGTTCCAACTGGGGCGTCAGTCCCACATCCTCGAGTTGTTCAAACTTGCGGACGGCTTCGGAATTGAGGGCGGCGAGGCGCTTTCCGAGCTCCGGGCTGGTGAATTGGGTTTTTTTGCCCCAAATCATCCCGGTGGGGACTCTCAGTTGGGGGATGTACAGGGACAGATCGAAGCAGAGATCCCCCCGCACGAAGGACAGGGCGGCATATTCGGCGTTGGGCTGCTGGGCGGATTCGAGGTAGGCTTCCACGATCTCGTCAAAAATACGGTTGGGACGGGCAAACTGGCGCTGTTCGAGGAAGCTGCGGATTCCGACGGGGTTGGCGACGGCGGTGGCGTAGAGGACCCGATCTAAGACGGGGGTTTTGACGATTTGGGCGAATAAGCTGTTGATGTAGTCTCCCCCGAAGTCGGACAAACCGGAGGGGGTGGTGAGGATCAAACCTTTGAATAATTCGGGTTTTTTGACGGCGACGCGGATGGTGAAGGCGGCGGTCAAAGAGGAGGCGATCGCGACGATCGGTTCTTCGCAGGTTGACTCGATAAATTCCGCGATCGTGGTGACGTAATCTTCGGGGGTGTAGTCCCGCGCCGGATGTTCGGAACGGCCCCAGCCGATCAGGTCGGGGGCGAGGATTTTGTACTCCGACGCGAAGGCTGGGTACACCTTCGACCACTCGTAGGCGGACGATCCACCGCCGAAACCGTGCAGGAACAATAGGGTCGGTAATGTTTTTCCGGTCAAAGTTTCGGGCGTTTTCCAGGGCATTTCTGTGGCGGTGTAGTACACCATTCGCCCCAGAGATGTGACGGTGGATTGTTGAGTAAATCCGAGGGGATAAAACATGAAAATTCCTCTGGCAATGACGGCGTTATGAAACGATTTTTTGGTGGTCGGGTTTGAACTCGGCTCGAACGGGCGAGAGCGACCCTTCCAATTGTATGCCTTTCGGTCGTCCGACCGGGTATCTCTCCGGAAATATTCCGCCGTGTCGGGTCGCGATCGCCCGCCCCCATGAAATTGGACTCCGTTGCCCCTATAATGGATGAGGGGTGAAACCCCCCAGTGACGGGGCCCTTCCATCCCGACCGTCAAACCGTAAATTTCCGGAGTTGTCCGAGTTCGAGGTGAAATCCTTTTTCTCTGAAACGATCCGGATTCGGGACCCCACGGGCTGAAGCCTGATATTTGGGGACATTCATTCGACATCCGGCCGGGAGACACCGGACATCCAGAATCCGCCGCCCAAACCCTATTGAGGAACTCAGGTGATGAACGTTTCTATGCTAGAGGATTGTAGCTTTCAGATGGATCGCCTCGGAGACACAGATAACCCGAACCGAAAGACAGATCGGGACGCGACATCGGAACTGCTGGCCCACCCCGAGGCCAATGCCAGCAACGTGACATTACTCCCGCCGCCCCCCGCCACCCGAATTCGCTTGGCTTTGGAACAGTTGGAAGGGTTCGAGCCCGTCGAGGATCAATTTCGACACTGGGGGATCAAATTTGTCAACGCCATCGCACTGCAACCGTCTAATCCCCGCTTCGGCATCAAACCCGGCGTCACCGTCCTCATGGGGGCCCCCAAAGGCGGGACCGTGGAAGTGACCTTCAGCCACCCCGTCCGCCAGGTTGTCGCCCGGGTGACGAGTCCCCACACCACGATGTTATCGGCCTGCGATCGCGATGGGACTCTCATCGCCCAGGATGAGATGACGGTTTCCAAGTCCGGCGACTCGATGACTTCCCTGTTGCCGAGTCGAGAACTTCGGGTCAGATCGGAGAATATATATAAAGTCACGTTCTACACCTTTGACGCCCAGTTGATCGTCGAGCGCTTCCAAGTCGAGTTTTGACGGGCGTCAGAAAACAGAAAAAAGGGAGTCGGGCGTGCAAAGACACGCCGATCGCAGCGCCATATCATCTCGATTTCTGACGATCCCAAGTCCGATCAAATCCGGTTAAATCCTCGAATCAAAACGGGTTTAATATCCGAACCGCTTGGGAATCGATCCGCCCCCAGGGCGCAAGCCAGGCGCCCCTACCAGCTCAAATCCAATCCGGTTGAATGCTCGGAATCAAACGGGTTGGATATCAAGGCGATCGCCAAGCCGGGAAAAATCGGCCACAGTCGCTTAGATAGCTGCCGGGATAATCGATTATTCATAATTGAATGGATTTGAGACATCAATCGCGCCGTGCGATCGCCTCTGCCGTCAAACCAATTGCGTCAAAAGCCTCCCCTTTTTAGGAGTGAGCAACGGGGAGTGAGGAAAAAGTTTCTCTCTTATCAAGAGGTCATACTTTTGACTTTTGACTGTTGACTTTTAACTGGTGACGCTGCCTCGGGTTCCAACTGTTGCAAACCTTCGACGATCGCGGCCCGAACGCAGGAGTCGGACTCCCGGTCGAGCATGAGACGCAAATAGTCCTTCAAATGCGATCGCGACCGTTGCCGAAATCTACTCGCATTGCGATCGGCGTCCGCCGTCAGTTCCCGCACGGCAATCAACCGCTTCAGGGGATCTTCGGCGGTCAACTCCCGCAGCCAAACCTGTCGCGAGGTTTCCAACTGTTGCCGGCGACGTTCGAGAAAATGCCCGATCAAAAGTCCCACGATCGCGATCGCGCCGAAATCCTGAACCATGGTACTGATACCCATCCAGGGGGTTTCCGTCGTCGCCCACACGGACGCCATCCCGTATAACAATAAGGTGGTGGCGACTCCGCCCGCGATCGCTTTCGACCATCGGGGGTTCGCCCGCGCCAATCGTTGCCGAATTGTCAATCCGTACAATTGCCAATTCAGTTGCGGCAGTCGGTAGATGAGCGCCACCGCCCCGACACCGCCGCAGGTGGAAAATAAGAGGCGAGAATTCCAGCCGTACCAAGCCGCCAGGGCGAGAGCCCCCAGGAGCAACAGTCCGGTGCGGGTGCGGCGGTAGCGGAGCGATCGCTTTTTCACCGTCGGGGCGGGGGATTTGAGGCGGAGGACGTGGGGTCGGGTCATCGGCGCCGGAATGTGATCGGCGGGTCGGATATCGAGGGTTTTGCGGGGTTCCGCGATCGCTTCCCGGGACGAGGGCATCGGGCGATCGGCGGGTGAATTGAGGCTGTACATGGTTCGAGTTGGCTGCAATTTGTGGAATCGCCCCCCGTGACACCAGCTGGAAAATGCTACATTTTCAGGAGAGCGTCGAGTTGAAATCCTGTGGGGTTAGACGAACGGTAATGGTAAAATCAGCATTATCGATAGTTTATCAAGTTCCGTCGGGAAGACCCCATCAAATTTGATGGGCAATGGTAAAGACGATCCGACCTTTTGCCACGATTCACGCATCCGTTCATCCGTTCGGCTATGCCACGGAAACCCTCCGGACCCTACAGGACATGAGTCACTTGCAGACCAAGGAATCGATGAAAATTCCTGACCCGCCGAACTCAGCTTTGTTTGATAATCTAATCCCCCGACTCGAATTGATGGGGACTCAACGAACGTACAACTGGTAAACCGCCTAGCTGATCTTGCAAACCCAACCATGTCGAGCATGAAACACCAATTCACGGTTCACTTCTGGGGCGTCCGAGGGAGCATTTCCTGTCCGGGAACGGCAACGGTTCGATATGGCGGGAACACGCCCTGCGTCGAAATGCGGGTCGGCTCGCAGCGGTTAATTTTCGACGGCGGGACGGGCTTGCGGGTTCTCGGACAGGCGCTGCTGGCGGAAATGCCCCTCAAAGCCCACCTGTTTTTCACCCACTCCCACTGGGACCACATCCAGGGGTTTCCCTTCTTCACCCCAGCCTTCGTTCCGGTGAATGCCTTCGACATCTACGGTGCGATCGCCCCCAACGGCTCCACCATCGAGCAGCGCCTCAACGATCAGATGCTCCACCCCAACTTCCCCGTCCCCCTGCAAGTGATGGGGGCGAATCTCAACTTCATCGACATCACCATCGGCGAGTCCATCCACCTCGAAGAGGAGATCGTGGTCGAAACGGCCCTGCTCAACCACCCGGGAGAAGCGGTCGGATATCGCGTCAATTGGAAAGGATATGCCGCCGCCTACGTCACGGATACCGAACATTTCCCCGATCGCCTCGACGAGAACGTACTCAAGTTGGCCCGCAACGCGAACGTGTTAATTTACGACGCCACCTACACCGACGAAGAATACCACTCCCCCAACTCCAGCAAAGTGGGTTGGGGACATTCCACCTGGCAGGAGGCCGTCAAAGTGGCCCGGGCGGCGAACGTCGAAAAATTGGTAATTTTCCATCACGATCCCCTCCACGACGACGAATTTATGGACGAGATGGGGGAGGAAGTCGCCGATGCCTTCCCCAACAGTTTGATCGCCCGGGAGGGGTTGTCCCTGCAGTTGATTCCCCCATCGGGCTTCACCCCCACGGACGGAGCGGCGAAAGATGCGCGGGTTTCGGCTTAGGAAGAAGGGTGTAGGGGGTAGGGTGTAGGGTGTAGGGAATAGGGAATAGGGAATAGGCAAGCTAGCAATAGGGAATAGGGAATAGGGAATAGGAAGACAGAGACTCCCTCCGCTCCCTTCGCTCCCACACGCCAGGTCACACCGGATTCGGGGAGAATCTAAAATCTAAAATCTGAAATCTAAAATTCCTTCCCCAGATTGTGTCAAAATGTAAAGCGTGTGGATAACTTCATCGACAGATACCGTTCTAACCCCGACGACTGTTGCCTTGGGGAACTTCGATGGATTTCATCGGGGACATCAACAGGTCGTCCAACCCATCCTCAACCCCCGTCGGGTTGCGGTGGATTCCCCCCGGGCTGCCCGACAAGCGTCGGGACCCCCCGGCCCGACCGCCGAGGTGCCGCCCGGACTGCTTCCGATCGCCCAACACATCTATTCGACCGTCGTCACCTTCAACCCCCATCCGCAAGAATTTTTTACCGGCCAACCCAAAAAACTGCTGACGCCGCTGGATGAGAAGGTCGAGGTACTCCGGGCTTTCGGGGTCGATCAGTTGGTGCTGTTGCCCTTCGACCGACAGTTGGCGAGTCTGACCCCGACCGAGTTCGTGGAAGAAATTTTGGTGCGCCGGCTGCGGGCCGGCCGGGTCAGCGTCGGTTTCGACTTTCGCTTCGGCCGCGGCCGGACCGGCAGCACGGAGGATTTGAAAGCGATCGCGCCCCGATATGGTTTAGAAGTCCATATCGTCTCCCGACATCCCTGCGAAAATGGGGAGCGGATCAGCAGTTCCATGATCCGAACAGCCCTGGAACGGGGCGATCCGCAGCGGGCCGCCCATTTGCTGGGGCGTCCCTACCTCCTCGCCGGCCAGGTGATGCGGGGCCAACAGTTGGGACGGACCCTGGGCTTCCCGACGGCGAACCTACAACTTCCGGCCGACAAGTTTTTGCCCCGGTACGGGGTTTATGCGGTGCGTGTCGCCGGAGTCAGCGGATCGGTGGGGGACGCGCCGTCCCCCAAAATTGGGGTGATGAACGTCGGCTCTCGCCCCACCGTCGCCGGGGCACCGCATCCCACCGTCGAGGTTCACCTGTTGGACTGGGGCGGGGATTTGTACGGCCGCACCCTGACGGTGAGTTTGGAAGCATTTTTGCGGCCCGAACGGAAATTTGCATCCCTCGATGCCCTGAAAGCGCAAATTGAAGCGGATTGTATCGAGGCGCGATCGGTGTTGGGGGAGGCGAAAGTCCCGGAAGAGAAATGAATTGACAATTATCAATTATCAATTATCAATTATCAATTATCAATTATCAATTCTTCCCACACCCTTGTGACATGAGAGAACGCATCGAGCGCTTGAAGCAAAATTTGAGTCGGACGATTGTCGGCAAGCAAGAGTCCATCCGCCTGACCTTGGTGGCGCTGCTGGCGGGGGGTCACGCCCTCCTGGAAGACGTGCCGGGGGTGGGCAAAACGCTGCTGGCGAAATCCCTGGCGCGGTCGATCGACGGTTCGTTTCAGCGGATTCAGTGTACGCCGGATTTGTTGCCGACGGATATCACCGGAACCAATATCTGGAATCCCAGCACGGGGGAGTTTGAATTTCTGCCCGGTCCGGTGTTCGCGAATATCCTGTTGACCGACGAGATCAACCGGGCTACGCCCCGCACCCAGTCGGCTTTGTTGGAGGTGATGGAGGAGCGACAGGTGACGGTCGATCGCGTCTCCCGTCCGGTTCCCCGGCCATTTTTCGCGATCGCCACCCAAAACCCCATCGAGTATCAGGGGACGTTCCCCCTCCCGGAAGCCCAGATGGACCGGTTCATGCTGTCCCTGACGCTGGGATATCCCAGCGAAGCGGAAGAGTTGCAGATGTTGCAGCAGGTGACGACGGGGGTGACGGTGGAAGAACTCCAGCCCTGTTTGAGTTTGGCGGAGGTTTTGGAGCTGCAACTCGAATGTTCCCGGGTGAAGTTGGAGCCGTCCCTGCAGCAGTACATCCTCAACCTGGTGCGGACGACCCGCGAACACGAGGAGATCATGCTCGGCGTCAGCCCCCGGGGGGCGATCGCGCTCCACCGGGCGACCCAAGCCCTGGCATTCCTGTCGGGGCGGGATTATGGGGTCCCGGACGACATCAAGTTTTTGGCGCCCCACGTCCTCTCCCATCGCCTGATTCCCGCCGGAGGACGGCGGTCGAAGACGATCATGGAACAGTTGCTGCGATCGGTGCCTATCCCGTCTTGATCCGGGCAATTTTAGCCCGATAACGCCGAAAAAAGCGTCGCGATCGCACGGGTTTTAACCCCTCAACCGGAAAGGAGATTGAGGGGTAATTTTGAGGTTGAAGATGCTCACGATAGGTGTGTGATCGCTGCGATCGGCAATTATGCGTCAGAACCCACCTGTTTCAGGTGAATGTGTTTGCGTCCCAAGGAAATCTCGAACTCGTCGCCCGGTTCGAGATCCATTTGCTTGGTATAGGCCGAACCGATCAGCAAGTTGCCGTTCGATTGGACGCTAATTCGGTAGCTCGCGGAGCGTCCGCCACGGCCGTTTCCTTGCTGCTTGCCGTCGAGTTCAATGCCCTCCGCATCGATCAGTGCGTTGAGGAATTTCATCATGTTGACGCGCTCGACTCCACCCCGTGTCAGGGTGTAGTAGCCACATTCTCTCGCTTTCTCTTCCTTGCTCATGTGTTCGAGATCCCGAACTTTCTCAAGCAGCGCTTGACCCGTGAGCGGTTGAGGTTGAGCGTCGGAATTTTTCTTCTTAGCCATTAACTGTTTCCCTTCAAAATTCGACATGGTAATGTCATCGGTTTGTCCCGGTCATGCCGGTGGCTGCCGGGATACTTTGTCGGAATTGGTACCTATTAACTATATTACACGAATCGGTCAATTTGTTCATCCGATGGGGGACATTTTTGGGGGGAGTAATCATTTGATAGCAAGTCTTCTAAAGATTCTCCATCTGTCTGTTGGGAGATGGATTCCCCCCCCGGTTCGGGACGAGAGGATGAGAGTTATCCCGAAATGTCCTAAACTGGTAGGTGCGTCAGTTGTGCGATCGCCCGGGGCGTCATGGCAAGTATCTAAAGGTAGAGTATCCATCACTTTAGACCGGACAACCTGCGGGGAGGTGCGGGAGTGGAGGTTGCCACAACCCACCGTCGAATTGCGATCGCGATCGGATCTAAACACCTGGATGAAATTAACGACTCGCGGACACTACAGCGTCAAGGCGCTCCTGGATCTCGCCCTCGATCGGGAAATCGGGCCGGTTTCCGTCCGGGAAATTTCCCGCCGACAAAACCTGCCGGCGCCCTATCTGGAAAAGCTGTTAATTGAAATGCGGCGGGCCGGCTTGGTTCGTTCCGTGCGGGGCGCCCGGGGGGGGTATCAATTGGCGCGTCCGCCCGCCCAAATTTCCCTCGGACAAATTCTCGAAGCGGTCGGAGAAACGATCGAACCGCTATCCAATCATATCCCGGATGCAGAACAAGCGGAAGACTGGGTGACATTTACGATCTGGAATCGCCTGCACCAGAAACTCAAAGAGGCCCTCTACAGTATTTCCCTCGAGGATCTATATTATGATGCCCGAAGCTGGCAGGCAACCCGAGGAGAGGAAACCGGTTTTGTCGTCTGACCTGCCCTTTTCCGAACTCCACTTCGCCGACCGCCGGCGGTTGACCGGGGCGGTAAATTTGAACATTCATTCCACAGTTGACCCGCACAGATGAGCGACATCAATTCAATGGCCGTTTTGGCGATCGCGGCTTTTTTAGATTACCTGATCGGCGACCCGTGGAATTGGATACATCCGGTGCAGGTGATGGGGTGGGCGATCGCCCAATTGACCCGGCCGGTCTTCCGATACTTGAGAGCCCCTTTCTCTCAGAAGCTGGCCGGTATTTTACTCGGTTTCGGGGTCGTGATTGGTAGCGGATTTACCAGTTGGTCGATCGTCCGGGCGATCGCGGTTCTTCCCGGATCATTTCCCCTCCATCCAATTTTGGACATTGCAGTACAAAGTATTCTCCTAGCCAGTTGTTTTGCCGCCCGGAGTTTGAGACGGGCTGCAAAGGACGTACTCGACCCCCTCGAAGGCGGCGATTTGCCGACGGCCCGAGGGCGATTGAGTCAGTATGTGGGTCGAGATACCGAACAGTTATCCGAGTCGGAAATTTGGCGGGCTATCTTAGAAACGATAACAGAAAATGCCACGGATGGGGTGACGGCCCCGCTGTTTTATGCCATCCTCGGCTTGGCGATACCGGGAATCGGAAGTGTCCCCCTGGCGATCGCCTACAAAGCGGCGAGTACCCTCGATTCAACCATCGGTTATCGAGAGGCTCCTTACACCGATATCGGGTGGTTTAGTGCGAAATTTGAAGATTTTCTAACTTGGCTTCCCTGCCGTCTGACCGTCCTCACCATCGCTCTGTTATCCAAACAACCCAAACGGGTTTTAAAAATTTGTCGGCGGGATGCCATTCACGACCCGAGTCCCAACGCCGGTTGGAGCGAATGTGCCTACGCCGCCGCCCTCGGCGTGCAGTTGGGGGGAATCAATCGATATCGGGGACAAATCAAAGAAAAACCCAAATTGGGAGATCCGATTCATCCGATTACATCGGATACCATCGACGCGGCCTTGCAGATGACCCGTTTTTGCATTTTCTTATGGTTGGGATTGGCGATCGGTATCGGTTGGATGCTGCGGGGGTAAAATTCTACCGCATCGGAGCGATTGATATCCGTTTTGATTCTAAAATGCAATTGAATTCGCCTTCCATTTGACCCCCCGTCGGAATCTGCCCGTTTTGAACCATGACGAAACTTGTCGAAATCCTCTCCCCCGAAGAACTGCGTCGGACGGTGAACCGTCTGGCCTCCCAAATTGTGGAACGGGCCGGAGATTTGTCCGATCTGGTTTTATTGGGAATCTACACCCGCGGCGTCCCCCTCTCGCAACGGCTGGCCAACCAGATCGCCCTCCTGGAACAGTTGGAAGTCCCCATCGGCGCCCTCGACATCACCTTCTACCGGGACGATTT
The DNA here is from genome assembly GCF_055795065.1 of Lyngbya sp. CCY1209. Lineage (NCBI taxonomy): Bacteria > Bacillati > Cyanobacteriota > Cyanophyceae > Oscillatoriales > Microcoleaceae > Lyngbya > Lyngbya sp. CCY1209. Next base: position 31,462 of record NZ_JAYFER010000379.1, on the reverse strand, counting down.
GGATAAGGTGGGGATGCGGACGCCGGCCCAGACCCGGATTCCCTTCGACCTGACGGGCAAAACCGTGGTTTTGGTCGATGATGTCATTTACAGCGGACGCACCATCCGGGCGGCGCTGAATGCGGTGATCGAGTACGGGCGCCCGGAAGCCATCCAACTGGCGGTTTTGGTCGATCGCGGCCACCGCCAACTCCCCATCCAGGCGGATTTTATCGGCAAGGAGCTCCCCACCTCCCGGGAGGAACAGGTGCGGGTGTATCTGGAAGAGGAGGACGGGTGCGATCGCGTGGAGTTGATCGCGCCGTTGTAAATTCGGAGAAAGAAACCGGGTTTCTAGAAGGCGTTTGGGTTTCCCACCGAGATCTGAGTAGAAACCCGGTTTCTAGTTATCGCCGGTTTCTCGGCGAGGTAAGAAATATTTCGATTTCAGGAACGGACATCCAGATTGAGGGATACTGAATAACGTGCAGTTTGCGTTTTGCCAGCAATGTCTCGACCACCCACACCGACCAACCGGCCGTCTGATTCCGTTGACTCCTCCGGCCAGACCCAAAGCCGCAAGGCAGACCACCTGCGAATTTGTTTGGAGGAGGACGTGCAGTTTCGCCGGCAGACGGCGGGATTCGATCGCTACCGGTTCATCCACTCCTGTCTCCCGGAAATCAATCTCAGTGATGTGGACATCTCGACGGAATTTCTGGGAAAATCCCTCGGGGCGCCGCTGCTGATTTCCTCGATGACCGGGGGCACCGAACAGGCGAAGCTGATCAACACCCGCCTCGCCAAAGTCGCCGAGCGACACAAAATCGCGATGGGAGTCGGTTCCCAGCGGGTGGCGGTGGAAAGGCCGGAGGTCGCCCCCACCTTCGCGGTGCGATCGCTGGCCCCGGATATCCTGTTGTTCGCCAATTTGGGGGCGGTGCAACTCAACTACAGCTACGGTTTGGAACAGTGTCGGCGGGTGGTGGATCTCCTGGAGGCCGACGCCCTGATTTTGCACTTGAACTCGCTGCAGGAGTGCATCCAGACCGAGGGCGACACGAATTTTCGCGGATTGCTTGACAAAATCAACGACTTGTGCTATGAACTCCCTGTCCCGGTGATCGCCAAGGAAGTGGGCAACGGCATTTCCGGGCAGATGGCGGAAAAACTGATCGCGGCGGGGGTGTCGGCGATCGACGTGGCGGGGGCGGGCGGCACGTCCTGGGCGCGGATCGAGGGGGAACGGGCGAAAGATCCCCGAGGGCGGCGATTGGGGACCACCTTCGCCGACTGGGGTTTGCCGACGGCGACCTGTCTGAAACAAGTGCGGGCGATCGCACCCGAGATCCCCCTGATCGCCTCCGGGGGACTCCGCAACGGGTTGGACGTCGCCAAAGCGATCGCCCTGGGGGCGGACTTGGCGGGGTTGGCCTGGCCGTTTTTGCAGGCCGCGGCCGAATCGGAGGCCGCCGTCGATAGCCTGTTGGAAATGTTGGTGGCGGAACTCTCCACCGCGCTATTTTGTACGGGGAATGCGACTCCGGAAGCCCTGAAGCGATCGCGGGCCTTGGAAGAATTAAAATAGATAAAATAGATCTAAAGAATCAGTTGACGCTCACGGTTCTCAGATTCGCTCCCACTCCTACACCGCACCTCTCCCCATGAAAGACTTTCTGAAATACACCCTAGCCAGTCTGGTCGGAAATCTCCTGGGACTGATTCTCCTGACGATATTCGGCATCGGGGGACTGGCTTTTTTGATCGTGGCGAGCACCTCCAAGAAGGCGGAAACCGGTCTGACGGACAAATCCGTGCTGGTTTTCGACCTCTCCCTCGGCATCAGCGACACCTCTCCCGAATCCACGGCGCCGGAAGTGTTGCAAAAGACTCTGGCCGAAGACCCGACGGGTTCGATGCAGTTGCGGTTGTTGTTGGAAACCCTCGCGCGCGCCAGCCAGGACGATCAAATTGTCGCCCTGTACCTGCGGGGGGCCAGTGGCACCACCCCCACGGGATTTGCCAACTTGAAAGAAGTCCGCCAAGCTTTGGAACGGTTCCGGGAAGCGGGCAAAACCATCATCGCCTACGATACCGACTGGACGGAACGGGAATATTATCTCGCTTCGGTCGCCGATACCGTCGTCATCCACCCGATGGGAACGGTGGAAATGAACGGACTCAGTTCGGAAACGATGTTTTTGGCCGGGGCGATGGAAAAATTTGGCGTCGGGGTGCAGGTGACGCGGGTCGGCGAATATAAATCCGCCGTCGAGCCGTTTTTACGGCAAGAAATGAGTCCGGAAAATCGCGAACAAACCCGGCAATTGCTGGCCGACCTGTGGGGGGAATTCGTGCTCCCCATCCAGGAAAGTCGCAGTTTGAGCGCCCCGCAGGTTCGGGAAATTGTCGAGCAGAACGGGATTTTGGTAGCCGAAGATGCCGTCGATCGCCAACTCGTCGATCGCATCGCCTACACGGATGAAGTCGCGGCCGACTTCCGCGAACTGACGGGAGAAAAGGAGAAAGAAAAACAACCCTTCGAGCAAATCGGAGTCGCGGCCTACGCCAAAACGCCGGAGGTGGTGAAAATGGCGGCGGGGGATGTCACCAGCCGCAACACCATTGCGGTGGTTTACGCCGACGGGGAAATCGTTGACGGCCGGGGTTTGAGCAGTCAAATTGGGGGCGATCGTCTGGCGTCGGAGTTGCAGAAATTGCGCCGAGATGAAGACGTGAAAGGTGTCGTCCTGCGGGTGAACAGTCCGGGGGGCAGCGCCACGGCCTCCGAGGTGATCGGGCGGGAGGTGGAGTTGATGCGGGAGGAAAAACCGATCATGGTTTCGATGGGCAATTACGCCGCATCGGGGGGCTATTGGATTTCGATGGCCGGCGATCGCATTTTTGCCGAACCCAACACGATCACCGGCTCGATCGGGGTGTTCGGACTCTTATTTAATCTCCAAGAAATTGCCAACGAAAATGGCATTACCTGGGACGGGGTAAAAACGGGACCTTTCGCCGATCTCGATTCCTCCAGCCGCCCGAAAACCCCCGAAGAACTCGAACGGATTCAGGCGATCGTGGATCTGATTTACGATCGCTTTATCGCCGGGGTGGCGGAGTTCCGAAAATTGCCGGAAACCCAGGTCGAGGAAATTGCCCAGGGCCGCATCTGGTCGGGGATGCAGGCTCAGGAGTTGGGGTTGGTGGACGAGATCGGCGGTTTGGAAGATGCGATCGTCGCCGTCGCCGAAAAAGCGGAACTCGGAGACGATTGGAAAATCGAAGAATATCCGAAAACCCGCAGTTTCGAGGAACGGCTTTTGGAAAGTCTCGTCATCGGAGAAGTCGGACAAACCGATCCCCTCACCGCCGAACTGATGCAACTTTACCAAGAACTGGCGGTTCTCCGAAATCTCAACGATCCCCGGGGGGTTTATACTCGGTTGCCGTTCAATTTGCGAATTGACTGAGGGAACCTGACGAAATTCCGAATGCAGAATTTTAGAAGGGCGGGAGATTTGAGATGCGATCGCAGTGGGAAAATTTTCTGACGAATTTGGGAGACTGGGAGGGTTCGTTTACTCAAGTTTCTCCGGCGGGGGAGATTTTGAAGGATACCCCCAGTCGGCTGTTGTTGGAAGGGTTGGAGGATGACAAAGCCGTCCGCCTCACCCTGCGGCGGTTTCCCCCCGACTCCCCCGCCGATGAGGTGGTGCGGGAGTATCGATCGCTGGGAAAGGATATTTTATTTTTTGATGGCGGCGCGTTTTCCCAGGGCACGATTCAACGCAGTCCCCTGTCCGCGTTCGGTGCGGAGTTCGGGTTTGTGGCGGACAATCGTCGCCTGCGTCTGGTGGAGATCTTCACCCCGGAAGGAGATCCCGATCGCTTCACCCTAATCCGGGAAAAAAGGGCGGGCACGGATGCCCCGGAACGTCCCCCCCTGACGCTGGAGGCGTTGCTGGGGACTTGGGAAGGGGAGGCGGTGACGATTTCTCCGAGTTGGCTGTCTCCGGATATCGTCCCCACCCGGTTGGAGTTGCGGTTGGACGGGGGGGGACGGCTGGTACAAACGTTGGAATTTGGCACGGTTCGGGTGTGCTCGACGGCGCGAATTGAGGACTCCAACCTCTATTTTGATGACGGTTCCCCACCCGTGCGGGTGTCGATGTTGCCGGACGGGGCGTCGGCGACATTTCCGGAACGGGCACCGAGGGGAAACCCGTTCTTTTTGGAGGCGGGTTGGCTGGTGGAAGACAATCGGCGCGATCGCCTGATCCGGCGTTACAGTGAGACGGGGGAATGGCTGAGTTTGACGTGGGTGCGGGAACGAAAAGTCGGTCAAAAATGAGTTTAAAATTCACCGCCCAAAGCCGAAACACAGCGTTCGCAAATGGTCGGATCTTCGGAGGACTCGCCCACATGGACGGAGTAATTCCAACAGCGATCGCACTTTTCCCCGTCCGCTTTCACCACCCCCACCCCGAGGGGTTCGGACTCCATTTTGTACTCCAAACCTTTCAGGGGTTCGGTACTCTCCAACAATTCCACCTGGGAGGAAATGAACAGATAGCGTAATTCGTCAACGCCGTTATTTTCTCCGAATGCCGGATTCATCCCTTCCAACTGTTGCCGCAGTCCCTCATCTTCCACATAAAGCAACACCTTCGCATCCAAAGAAGACCCAATCGCCTTATCCTTCCGCGCCTGTTCCATCACCTGGTTAACCTCGCCGCGGATCTCCCGCAGCTTTACCCAAACTGTCGCCAAATCGGGCTGTTTCCAGGTGTCGTCCAGCGTCACCCAGCCGGACTCGAACACGGATAAATAAGACGTGGAATAGGGCAGATTTTGCCAGATATCCTCGGCCATGTGGCACAAAACCGGCGCGATCGCCTTCGCCAAATTCTCCAGCGCGATCGCCAACACCGTCTGACAACTGCGCCGCCGGAATGAATCCGCCGCACTGATATAGAGGCGATCCTTGGCGATATCCAGATAAAAGTTAGACAAATCCACGACACAGAAATTCTGCACCATTTGGAAAAACCGGAAAAATTGAAACTTCTCGAAAGCGTCCGTCACCTCGGCAAACACTTCGGTAATCCGGTGCAACATATATTTGTCTAAATCCGGCAGTTTGTCATACTCGATCGCATCTTTTTTGGGGTCAAAATCGTGCAGATTTCCTAATAAAAATCGCGCCGTATTCCGGATCTTCCGGTACACATCCGACATCTGTTTGAGGATATTTTTACCCAGCGGAACGTCGGCGGAATAGTCCACGGAAGACACCCACAGCCGCAAAATATCCGCGCCGTAGGGCGGTTCCTGCTGCTGATTTTTACCCCCCTCAATCACGATCGCCGGATCGACCACATTGCCCAAAGATTTGCTCATTTTTTGTCCCTTTTCATCCAAGACAAATCCGTGGGTCAAAACGGTTTTGTAGGGGGCAAATCCGTTATTGGCGACACTCGTTAATAAGCTGGATTGGAACCAGCCCCGGTGTTGGTCCGACCCCTCCAAATACATCTCCACCGGATAGCCCAATTCTTCCCGCCGTTGGGCCACCGCCGCCCAGGAAGAACCGGAGTCAAACCAGACATCCATCGTGTCCGTGCCCTTGCGGTAGGTTTTGCCATTATTGCGGTAGGATTCGGGCAGTAATTCCTCGACGGACAGTTCCCACCAGGCATCCGATCCGCGATCGCCGATAATGTTTTGAACGTGGGCGATGGTTTCTTCCGTGAGCAAAGCTTCCCCAGTTTCTTCATCATAAAAAACTGGGATGGGAACCCCCCAACTGCGCTGTCGGGAGATGCACCAATCGGAGCGATCGCCCACCATCGGCGTGATCCGGTTTTCCCCCTGGGCGGGAATCCAACGCACATCTTTAATCGCTTTTAAAGCCTCCTCCCGGAACCCTTCCACCGAGGCGAACCATTGTTCCGTCGCCCGGAAAATCGTCGGCTTTTTCGTCCGCCAATCGTAGGGATATTTGTGCTGGTAGGGCTCCTCTTTAATTAAAGAACCGATCGCCTGCAACGCCTCGATCACCGCCCCGTTGCCCTCTTTGAGCACGTTCAACCCGGCGAACTGTCCCGCCTCCTCGGTGAAGTTGCCGTTGCCGTCCACGGGGGACAAAATCGGCAAACCGTAGCGCCGCCCCACGATGTAGTCTTCCTGGCCGTGTCCCGGTGCGGTGTGCACCAAACCCGTCCCGGATTCGGTGGTGACGTAATCCCCGCCGATGACAACCGGACTTTCGCGATCGAACAGCGGATGCTTGTAGGTGCAATTTTCCAGGTGTTCCCCTTTCACCGTGGTTTTCACGGTCAAATCGCGCCCGAAGGTGGCTGAGAGGCGTTCCACCAATTCCGCCGCCACGATCAAATATTTGAAGTGGACGGGAGTTTCGCCCTCGCCGGTTTCCACCACGGCGTAAGTCAATTCCGGGTTGAGGGCGACGGCCAAATTTCCGGGAATCGTCCAGGGTGTCGTCGTCCAGATTGCCACCCCCAATTCCGGCAGATAGGGGGTCAATATTTCCTTCACCGGTTCCGCCGCACCCGTCACCTGGAAGGCGGCGTAGAGGCTGCGGGAGGTGTGGCCCTCGGGATATTCCAATTCAGCCTCGGCGAGGGCAGTTTGGGAACTCGGGCTCCAGTGGACGGGTTTCATGCCCCGGTAGATGTAACCTTTGAGGACCATCTGGCCGAAGACGCCGATCTGGGCCGCTTCGTATTCGGGCTTCAGGGTCAGATAGGGGTCGTCCCAGTCCCCCCAAACGCCATATCGCCGGAATCCGGCCTTTTGCTCTTCGACGGTTTTCAGGGCGAAGTCCCGCGCCTTCTGGCGCAGGGTGAGGGGGGTGAGTTGTTCCCGCTCCTTCTGCTTCATGTTTTGCAGGACTTTCAGTTCGATGGGGAGTCCGTGGCAGTCCCAGCCGGGGACGTAGCGAACTTTCCGCCCCCGAAGCATTTGGTAGCGGTTGATAATGTCCTTGAGAATCTTGTTCAGGGCGTGGCCGATGTGCAGGGCGCCGTTGGCGTAGGGGGGGCCGTCGTGCAGGATGAAGCGATCGCCGGGATTGCTTTCGGACAGGCGTTCGTAAATTCGGTTTTCGGCCCAGAATTGTTGCAGTTGGGGTTCCCGTTTGACGGCGTTGGCCCTCATGTCAAACTTGGTCTTGGGTAGGTTGACCGTGTCTTTGTAGGATTTTTGTTCGGTCACGGTAGGTACTGAATGATTCTCTAAGGTGGGCGTTGTGAGACATTTTAACCCCGTTGGGGTCGCGTTAGCACGGGGCCGCGATCGCAAAAGGCGATCGCAGTATTGAGTTTTGTAACGTTCCTTAAAATAACGGCGCGATCGCCTGATATGATAAACCCTTGGTTTGTATCATCAGCTTTTTTTGACTGAATCCGGTTTTGTTGGGAGGCACAATGGACTTTATTACAAACTTGTTCAGCAGCATCAATTTTGAACTGATTGCCCAGTTACTCATGCTGTCGCTGATCGTGATTGCCGGTCCGGTGGTGATTGTTCTGCTGGCGTTTCGGGGTGGCGATCTCTAATTCGTTTCCACCCCTGGCGTCGGTCGCCGGGAGGCCGGGTTGACTCGACCCGAGCCTCCTCATTTTTGGGTCAATCTTGGATGTATTCCTGTCCGCCGTTCAACGCCATTTCCGCCCGCACGAATTCCCGTCCTAGGTACAGGGCGTGATCGTAACAAGTCAGGGGACAGGGGTCGGCTTCTTCGGTGATTTTGATCCCCAGTTCCTTGGCGGTTCTGCCCCGGTAGATGCCGATGGGGGTACGTTTGAGGGGCCCCTTGCAGGGGAAGGGTTCCCCGGTGTCGGGATCGACGGCGAGGCCCTTTTCGTTGATGTCGTTGCTGTAGTGTTCCGCGCAAATCAACCCGGCATCGCGATCGATGTAAATGATAAAGTAGCCCGCCGGGTCCAGCTCGATAAAACGCTGCGAGAGCTTGTCGTCCAGGGCGGCTCGGTCTTCGGGGGTCAGGTTTGGCGTCGTTGATTGGGTAGCCACAATAGTCAAATTCTGCGATCGTCAAAGATATCCATCATAACACTGGATTAATTGATAATTGATAGTTGACAATTGATAATTTTAAATTTTTAGCCCCACCCGATCCCCCGGATTCGGGGCGGTTGGTATGACTTTATACAGATTTTCGATTTGAACTTTGAGATCGCCCGATCGCCTTACACACGTTGAGATACACCAGATATAGCGGAAAAAAAAAATTTTGTCAATACCTGTCACCAGATATAGATTTGCAGTACATTGGGAAAGCGTTACTTAACACTTCTCGAACCGATCATGCAGATCATGCAACAGACCCTTTCGCCCACAGCCGATAGCCCCTTCAACGGCAAAATTGAGGTGATCCGGCGCGATGGATCGCCCACTCCCCTAGACGTCTCCAAAATTCGTGCTGTCGTGAATTGGGCCTGCGCGGATTTGGACGCCAACCCCATCACCTTGGAAGCCGGACTCACCACCCGCCTCAGAAACGGAGTCACCACCCGCGAAATTCAAGATAACCTGATCGGCTGTGCCCTGGAGTTGTGCAGCCCTTCGGACCCGGACTGGCGCTATGTGGCCGGGCGCCTGCACATCTGGAGTCTGTGGAAAGATACCCTCGTCAGCCGCGGATACGAGTATGGGGATTACGCGCAAACCGTCCGCACCAAAGTTGAGGCGGGTCAGTACGACGATCGCATTCTAACCTACACTCACGAGGAATTGCAGGAGGCCGGAACCTGGATTAAACCGGAGTGGGACAAGGATTATGATTATGCCGGGGCGGTGTTACTCACCAAGCGGTATCTGTTGCCGGAAGAACTGCCCCAGGAGGCCCTGCTGACCTGCGCCCTGTTGCTGGCGGCGGTGGAGGCCCCGGAAAATCGCCTGTTTTGGGCCAAGAAATTCTACGAAGTGATCGCCCGCCGTCAAATTTCCCTGGCGACACCGATTTTGGGCAACCTGAGAATTCCCCACGGGTCCCTGAGTTCCTGCTTTATCATGGGCATGGACGACAATCTGGAGAACATTTTCGACACCATCAAAGATGCCGCCCGCATCTCCAAAAATGGCGGTGGTGTGGGGGTTAATGTCAGCCCGGTTAGGGCGACGGGTAGCTGGGTGATGGGCAAAGCCAACACTTCTGGGGGGGTAATTCCCTGGATTAAATTGCTCAACGATACCGCGATCGCCGTCAACCAGGGGGGCCGCAGGGCCGGGGCGATTACCGTCAGTCTGGACGTGTGGCATTTGGACGTCCCGGAATTCCTGGAAATGCAGACGGAAAACGGCGACCAGCGTCGCAAAGCCTACGATATTTTCCCGCAATTGGTGATTACTGACGAGTTCATGCGACGGGTGCGCGATCGCGGGGATTGGACCCTGGTTGACCCCTACGAAGTCCGCACCAAATTGGGGATCGAATTGGCCCAATTGTGGGGCGAAGAATTTGAGAGGGCCTATCAAAAAATCGAAGCCGCCGTCGAGTCGGAATTGGTGCTCTACAAGCGGATCAACGCCCGGGAACTGTTCAAAACGATCATGCGATCGCAGGTGGAAACGGGGATGCCTTATCTGTGGTTTAAAGATACCTCCAACCGCGCCAACCCCAACCAACACGAAGGTTATATTCCGGGGGGCAATTTGTGTGTCGCCCCCGAAACCCGAGTCTTGACTGACCGGGGACAAATTCCCATCGTTGACCTCAAAGATCGATACGTTAACGTCTGGAATGGGTCTGAGTGGTCTAACGTCTTGGTGCGGAAGACCGGGGAAAATCAACCCCTGCTCAAAGTCCACTTTAGCAACGGGGTGAGTCTCGAATGTACCTATTACCACCATTTCTGGATTCAGGACTCCTACAAATCCCAGCCCCGGCGTGTTGAAGCGAGCGAGTTGAAGCCCGGTGACAAGCTGATTAAATATCAGCTACCTTTGGTTGAGTCTGAAGATGACATCGACTTTCCCTATGCTTACACCTCCGGTTTCTTTACCGGCGACGGAAGCTACTCGGGTGAGGGGTTGCCCGAGTTAGATTTGTACGGGGTCAAAAAAGAGTTGTTGAGCCAACTCGATGTCCGGAACAAACGTCAGGGGAGCCGTTGGTATTCTCGGGAGACTGGGGCGATCGCCGTCTGCGATGATATCAAGCAAGACCGTCTCGTTTGCAAGCTACCCCCAGACATTCCTAAAAAATACACGGTTCCGTTGAACGGCTATACCTTGCGCTCTCGGTTGGATTGGCTGGCTGGGTTGCTCGATTCTGATGGCTGTGTTTACCGCAACGGTGTAAACGAAAGTCTGGCGATCGTGTCAACCCAAAAAAGATTCCTGCTCGACGTTCGTTTCATGTTGCAAACTCTCGGTGTTGACTCGAAAGTTGGTCAACACGTTGAAGAAGGATGGCAGCCCATGCCTGACGGTAAAGGGGGGTACAAAGACTACCGATGTCAAAGTGCTTACCGTCTTACTATCTCGTCTAACGGGTTGAACCGGCTGTCCGAGTTGGGACTTCAAACACATCGACTGAGTTGGAATCCGCGCAAACCTCAGCGGAATGCCAGCCACTTCATCAAGGTCGAACGAGTCGAGCTAACCTGTCGTCGGGATGACACCTACTGCTTCACTGAACCCAAGCGTCACCTGGGAATGTTTAATGGGATTCTAACAGGGCAATGTCAAGAGAGCTGGTCTAATGTCAAGCCGGGGGAAGAGAGCCACACCTGCAACCTCAACAGTTTAAACTTGGCGAATTTGGACTTAGAAGATCTCCCCCAAGTTTGCGCGATCGCCGTGCGGATTTTGGACAATACCATTGAGTTGAGCCACCCTCCTTTTGAAGGTAGCCGCGTCCATAACGACAAATATCGCACCATCGGCGTCGGCGCGATGGGGTTGGCGGACTGGCTGGCGAAACGTCGCCTCTCCTACCGCGACTTGCGGGAAATTAGCCACCTGTTTGAGGATATCGGATTTTATTGTACCCAAACCTCGATGGAATTGGCGAAGGAACGGGGCGCTTATCCGGCATTTGCGGGCAGTTCCTGGAGTGAAGGAAAGTTGATCGGCGCCAAGCCGGTGGAGTGGTTTTTGGATCGCGCCTACTATCCCGAACGGTGGCAGCAGTTGAGCGAAGATATCAAAAAATATGGGATTAGAAATTCCCATATAACTGCGATCGCGCCCAATACTTCCTCTTCCTTGGTTCAGGGCTGCACCGCCAGCGTCCTGCCCTGCTACAGTCGCTTTTTCTACGACAAATGGGCGAAAGGAACCGTCCCCATCGCTCCTCCCTTTATCAAAGATTACTTCTGGTTTTACCCGGAAAATAAAACCCTTAACCAGCAAGTGGTCGTCGAGGCTGTCGCCACCATGCAGCAGTGGATCGATACGGGGATTTCCATGGAACTAATGTTCAACTTAAATCAGGGCATTTACTTCCCCGAAGAACCCGATCGCTGTATCAAAGCTAAAGACATCTTTGAAACCCTCATGGGCGCCTGGGAACAGGGCTGCAAAGCCGTCTATTATGTGAGGACGGTGCAGCGGGACAGCTTTAAAGAAGCGGACGATGCCTGCGTGGCTTGTGCGAATTAGCGATCGTCTCATTTTGTGATAACGCGGGACTCAATGAAGGGCCTCCGGGCGAAAGCCGGGGGTCTTTCATGGTCAATTTAAAAAGAATTCGTTATAATACTCATTGTCACCAAATCCTCGGTCGGGAGAATCCCTGATTTTCCAGTCTTTGTTTGGTGTTTTTGCCGCCGATTAAAAGCCGATTTTTCAGCTTTTTTTAATCGCAGCAAATAATCTATTCTCTAGATGGAAAAATGTCGCTCATCCTCAATTTTAACGGTCACAACAACAAAGAAGTTACCCAAATGCCACTCAATCCCATCTTCAACCCCGATGGGAATGATGACGTCGAACACCGTTCGATGTGGTTTGGAGAAACTACCAACCTGATGCAACTCAACGATGTCCGCTATTCTTGGGCGGTTGGCTTGTACAAACAAATGCGCGAGAATTTCTGGGTTAACTAAATCAAGGGTAGCCCAGACTAAATCCCCTGAAAACGGTGGAACTCTGAGCAGACAATACCGTGCCAAGCTCACTAAAAATGAGAAGGTGTAGAGACTAACCCGAAAGGGTGTAGGCTGTAAGCGATCGACAGTCGAAGCGGGGGACATCTAAACCTTTAGATGATGATATAGTCCGATCTGTGTGGCGACATACAGCAGCTTGAATAAAGCGGGTAAAGCCTAGCGAACTTTACCGAACACGATGACCCGAAAAATTGGACATCACCCAGGATGTGGTGGATTACACGAATTTAACCCCGGATGAACGGGTTGCATTTGACGGAATTCTGTCTTATTTGACGTTCTTGGATTCCATTCAAACCTGCAACATTCCGTACATTAAAAACAGCGTCACCGCCCCCGAAGTTAGCCTGTGCATGGCGGAACAAATCTCCCAAGAAGGAATGCACAATCAGAGTTAATCGATAGCTCCTTCAGTCGGTAACGGCTGTCGAAAACTCCTCTAATTGCTGGGAACTCTCTGTTAATTAGAATATAATAGAGACAATCAGCAGCCAATATAATCAGCACATAAGTCAATGGACTAGATAGCTGATTCTGGTTCAACGACCAGAGCGCGACGCTCGTACACTACAAGCTAATGGTAGTGGAAATGGGGAGCATCCCAAAGGGATGAAGATATGGTCTGCTCTACCTAGTGATAGGTAGCTGTGGTTAGTCCACGGGAAAGGCTTTGCGAACCTTTCTGAACTCGGGTATCAATACATGATTGAAACCATCATTCCTTCGGATCGGAGAAACTACGTCTACGACTTCTGGCGGACGGACAAAGTATTGCGCGATCGCTGCGAGTTTATCGCTGGATTGTATCAGCAATATGTGGACGATCCCACCCCGGAAAATTACTTTGTTTCCCTGGTGGCAGATTACTTGTTGGAGGGGATGTATTTTTACAACGGGTTAGTTGAGTAGCCCCGCAGCATCGCAAGGTGTTGATGAAAACTCGCCAAATTGCTGGGAAGCCCTAAAGCCTCCATACCAAATCGGAATCCGAAAGGATAAACGCGAAGGTGCGAGAGCAGAAAAAAGTTGGGGGATTGGTCGTAAGCCGTAAGGCATCCGGCCAGAACAATGGGCAATCAGCAGCGAAGCCGCCGACTCGGTGGAACGTTCAACGAACAGAGGGTGAGTGTCCCGACCGGGACAATGGTATGTTCTAGCCCCTACCGAAAGGATGGGTAATAGCGTCATCTTCTTTTACAACCTCGCATCCCGAATGTTGATGCCGGGAAGTGCCGACATTTTCAAGATGATTAACCGTTAACAAGTAGCGGCTTTTGTCAGCAATGGCAATCGAAAACCCCTTGAATTCAGGGGAAATCTAGAAATAGATAATCCTGAGCGAAGCCTGAAAGGGAACGTGCAACGACCATCCGGAAACGGAGTAGGGCCAAGTGGCTCGAAGCGGGGGGAATCCTCAATTGAGGATTATGATATGGTCTGTTCTGCCCGGTGACGGGTAGCAGTCTAAAAAGACGGGTGGGGATTAACGAAACCCACCGAACGCAAAGGACGAACTATCTCATGTCCGGCTCTTCCAAAAAATCATTCCCGAAGCGATGGCAATTTTTCCCCATTCCAAGGATTACGTTTACGAAATGTTCGATGCGGCGGTCCAGCACGAATGTCGGTGGACGAACCATATCGTCGGGAACAACATTTTGGGAATCACCGAACACAGTACCGAACAGTACACCAAATATCTCGCCAACATCCGTCTGCGGGCGATCGGGTTAGATCCCCTCTATTCCGATGAGAAATACAACAAGAGTCCTTACACTCATTTGGAGCGGTTTTCTGACACCAAAAAAGAAGCCCACACCAAGGCGAACTTTTTTGAAGCCAGCGTCACCAGTTATGTGATGTCCTCCGGTGTCGGTGGCTGGGACGAGATTTAAAATTTCGGGACTGAAATGAGTGGCAAAGTGGGGGTGATGTTGCGCCCCCATTTTAGTTTTCTCTGCCCCTAAAACTTGACACGATCGCGATCCCTGCGATCGCGCGGCTTGCAGCCAAGAAACGGCCGATCGCGACGACGCTCCCCACCCCAAATCGGGGTAATTTCGGGTCTGTTGAACGACGATCGTGCCCTCCAGAGTTGAGCTGAGACGGCTGAGAGTGGGGTGAATTTCTGCCAGATTTGGGGGCGATCGCGATGGCGGTTCGGAATTGACCCAATGTGAAGAGATCGAAACTGGGGTCTGACCTCCGTATCGATACGGCGATCATACCCCAATTGTCCAAGTTCGACAAGATTCGACCTCCCCCGAGTCGGGGGAGATGAATTTTAAACTCCGATCGCCTGGCGATCGCGGTCGGATTTGACCGCAGAAAATAGGCTCGTATCGCCATCGATGCGATCGCCACTTTCGGCTTCTTTCACTTCGACGGTAACATGGGCAGCTTCGGGGTCATTTAACGCTCGAATGCAGAGTTCGGAAATATCTTCCCGGCTGACTTTTCCCTTGATCGTATCCCCCTGATCCAGCATCAACGGTTCCCCCCCGGCTTCTTCCGTCAGCGCACAAGGCCGGATAATGGTGTAGGGAATACCGCTCGACCGCACCGCATCTTCCCCCCGCAATTTCCAGGTCAAAATCCCCCCCAGTTGGTCGTTCATCCGCACCGCCGGCGGTTCTTCCTCCAAGTTCAATCCCGGTTTCCCCGGCCGAGTGACTCCGGCGGAACTCACCATCACGAAGCGGGGTTTGACCGCACTGCCATAAGCTTTGATGGACTCGATTTGAAGCTGAAAATTTCCGGCTTCAAATTTCGGGTTCAATTCCCCGTCGTATTCAAACTTACTCAGCATCACCTGGAAGGCGTAAACCTGACGCGCATCGAAGGGGGGATTGTCTTTGAGGGTTTGGGCACGAAACACGGGAATGAGGCGATCGAAGGGAATCCGGACGGTGATGGGAATATTGTAAATCGTATCGAAGGAATAGCAGTAGGCGATGCTGTCCCACTTTTCATCGTTGCGGACGATCAATTTATATCGCTTTCCGTCCCCTTTGACGCGCAATTCGATGCCTTCAAATTCCGACAAGTCCAGGGCCGGTTCAAAATTGCGAGTCCGCACGGAGACGAACCCCCCGGAATTCGCCGTCGAAACCGTCCCAGCAAATAGGGCCGCATCGCCGATCAAACGGAGCGAACTTTCGCTCGTCCCCCCCATCACCACGTCGTCCAAAGCCCCCCAAGTTTCTTTCAATTCTGTCGAAGGTTTGGTGAAATCGAACAAGACTTTTTGACCGGAATTTCGCAAATAATTGGGGGCGGCGTCGAGGAGGTTTTTGATGCCGTTATATTCCACATATTCCGGGGTATCGACGACTTCCGGCAGGTAAAATTTGATGCCCTGGTAATATTTTTCTCGGGTGGGGGTGTCGCCCTCGACGGGTTGCACCCGCGTCCCCGTACAGCAGATGACCGCCGCGACATCTTGCATCACCTGTGGCGTGAGGGTTTCCGGGATGGTGATGTCGGCTTCGACGACATCGACGGTTTGACCGAGGATTTGTCGGGCCCGTCTGGCATCTCGGACCAGTGCCCGCACCTTGACACCCTTCTGTTGCAGGCGTCGGACGACCCGTTTGCCGACGCCTCCCGTCGCCCCCGCCACGAGGACGACTTCGGCGGGTTGGCCCGGTTTGGGCGCGTCCCCGCCGAATAATTTCTGTATCCAGCGAAAACTGCCGACGAAGGGGATGACGCCGAAATAGCCGAGGGTTTTGAGGAACCGACCGCCGTCCCAAGTTGCTTTTTGATTGTCTGTAGCCATAGGTGTGTGGTGTCTCGCGTCTTTCTGTCTACTATATTAAGAGATGTTACAAAATCTGGGCGGGGCGGGGATCTCTCTCCGACGGGATATTTCGGGCGGCCCCCGCATCGGGGGAGTATTTGTGCTAAGGTATGCCAGTGAAGGATTCGAGCGATATCGATGGATACAATTGATTGGGAAAGTGCGATCGCCCTCGGACTCGCCGGAATTATTTTTTTGGGGGCGATGCTGATGATGTTCACCAACTTTTGGACGACCGCACTCCGCAAAAAAGATGATTAAATTTCGATTAAATTGTTCGCGGAGAGCCGCTTTATTTCGGAAGTCTTAAATTTTCACAAATGCGATCGCAATTTGAAAAGTCTGCGATTACAATTGGGGCAGTTGCAGCAATTTTAAATTTCGATGATTTTGGACTTCAATGCTCTAGCCGAATTTTCCCGGCAAAACTGCGGGACGATCTGCGCCTTCTTGGTGCCGATGAACCTGATCGCCACCCTGCAGACGATTCTATTTACCGCCCTGGGGCGGCCCGGGAGACAAACCTTCGTGATGGCGGGGTTCGCCAGTCTGTACGCGGGGATCATGGTCGCCCACGTCTGGACCTGGTTCGCCATCGGCGTGGTGATGGCCCCCACGTTTATCTTACTCTGTTTGGGGAGTACCTGCCTGGCGGTCAACCTGTGGGCGATCGCCAAACCCGCCCCGATGATTCGCCTGCTCGAAATGGGTCTTTCGGTCGGGCACAACAGGATTCTGAGGTGGCGAAATGCGACCGATTAGATAGATCAGGCTGGTGATCGCCTGGAAGCGGTGCTTTCAAGGCATCTCCAAAGCGGATATAATGGGGGCAGGAACAAAAACCTGCACAAATGGGAGTCAAAAACAGTCCATGCTGAACAAAAATCACCGTAAAGGCGCCAGCAAATTATCCGAAACCCACCGGGCCAACATCCAAAAGCGCCTGGAACACCGGCTCGAAGTCGCCAAAGCCAAGGGAGACGAACATTTAGTCCGGATGTTAGAAGCAGAAATGGAGCAGCTTTAGGCTGTTGCCCGTTCTGGCCGGTTGCCCGAACCGGCATTTTCTTTCAGTTTGCTTCCCACCCCCCGGGACCGACATCAAAAAAAGCCCGATGCAAGGAATCATCGGGCTTTTCGGCAAACAGTACCCACCTGCGATCAAGGCAGATCCGAGGGCGACGTCACTCGTCGGTGGTCCCGCCCATCATGGTTTTCAGGAGATTCAACCCCCGCTTGACGCGACGGGATACCGTCACCGCGCTGATTCCCATCCGCTCGGCGGTTTCCTTTTGGGTCAGGTCGTAGAGAAACACGAATTCCAAAACCTTGCGAGTTCCGTCTTCGAGGTGGGCGAGGGCCTGTTGGAGGCGAATTTGATCTTCTTGGGCCAGTTGGAAGCTGCGGTAGCGGGTGTCCGGAACCAGGTCGCCCAGACTCGTCGCCCCTTCCTCTTCGTCTTGAACCGGCGCGTCCAAACTCAGCGGCGATCGGTTGCGGGAGGCCAGTTTCACCTCGTTCCACTCCTCGACGGAAATCTCCAGTGCCGCGGCGATTTCGGCGTCGGTCGGCTTCCGCCCCAGCTCCATTTGCAGCACCTGGGTGCATTTGGCGGCTTTCCGATGCAGGGTCAACCACTGGCGGGGAACCCGGACGGACGGACTTTTGTCCCGCAGGTAGTGCTGGATCTCGCCCCGGATGTAGGGGATGGCGAAGGAGCTGAAAGCGTGGCCCTTGGACAAATCGAACCGCTCGATCGCCCGAATCAAGCCGATGCAGCCCACTTGCAACAGGTCGTCGTAACTTTCGGCACACTGGTTGATCCAGTGGTGAACTTCCTTGCGGACTAACCCGATGTTGAGCTGGACGAGCCGGTTGCGAAGGTCGTTGGATGGGGAGTGCTGATACTCGCGCAGCAACTCCAAACTGTCAGATTTGAGCTGGTTGGTGACTGTCGTCTGCATGGCGTCCTGGTGTAGGTAGAGCGGGGGTACTGGCTTGTATAAATTGTAACCCGAGTCACAAAGGGCTGACAAACACGACCCGGTTTCCCTGTCCCGACACTTTCCAGCTTTCAATCTCTCGGGGAAGTCGTCCGCGCTTTTGGAACCGGACGGGTCAAACGGCGCGGCCCGGGCTGCTCGGACGGCGAGCTGGGTCTGTGGAAACCGGCTCAATTATTATGATCCCGACTAACCATTATATACCAAAAAGGCGATCGCCGGCAAGATGACTCCCGCCCCCCAGGCAACGGTTTGTCAAAAAGTTGACAAAAGCTCAAAAAAGAGGGACGCATCGTCCCTCTGAAAACGGCTCTTCAACTCGAGGGAATCAGTTCGCTTCGCAAACCGCCCAATCAGGCTTTGGGCTGAATCCGGGCATAAAACGTGCCCCGAATTTTGAGCTCAACCGCTTCCTGAGCGCCCAGGTCGGTATCGGAAGGTTGTTCGCTCTCAAAAATGCCGGCAATTTCGCCGCTCTCGCCGTCAACTTTGGCGACTTGTAAAGAAATGTGACCGGCCTTGAACTGGGTGTCGGCGAGTTTGACATTCGCTTTAATATAGTCTTCTTCGTCGGCGGTCGCCGGCAGGGCGACGGCATTATCGTAGCCGGAGGCCAAACCGCGTCCCTTCGGGTCGAGGAAGGTGGAACCCCGATAGGAGGGAACGTCAAAATCCCCTTCCAAATCTGTAGACGTATTAATGCTATTTAACCCAGATTGGCTGCTGGCGACGAGTCCTTTGATGGTGAACAAGAACGGCACCTGCTCGCCACCGGGCAGTTGCACCGTAATCGGCTGAAAGTCAATACCGTACTCTTCGGTAAACTTGAGGCTGCCATCCTCCTCAAAATTGAGAGTTCCCCCCACCTGGTCGAGACTGTAAGTGAAGCGGGTCAGCAATTTGCCCGGGACAAATTCCGCCTCTTGGCGTTTGTTGCTGGGTTCTTCTTTCACGAAGTAGGTGGTCGGTTCCAAACACAAACCGGAAATTTCATAGGTGGTGTCCGAGTCGAGGGGGATCGAACCCCGAGCCGTTTCGGGAAGGCTGGGACACTTCACAGCCAAACCGGTGTTCCGAATATCATCATAAGTCAACAATGCCGGATCTTTTGCTTCGGGACTCTCCGAGCAAGCTGTCAGCACACTCAGGCACAAAGCCAAAAGTGTTGCCACTAAAGCGCGATATCTCATTTTCAACCTCAATATCCAAAATCGATATGTGATGCAATTTTCGAGTTTCCAGAAATCGGCAACGACTTCTGAAGCCACGGTTTGAACACGTTATGTAACATCGGGCCGACTGAACTGGCGGGATGGTCGTCCCCCGTCGTCAGCGACCCTTCTTTCCCCAGAGGAAACGCGCCGACATCGCCCCGACGGCGACTCTTTTTTCCGAGGAGACCCCCTGACCAGATGTCGGTCGATACGTTCTGACGCTCCCCGCCCCAAAAGGACGAGACTTGAGACCCAATTTCTGAGTCCCATGGAAAATTGTTCGGCGATGGGGACAGGTTAACGCTCCTCGCCCGAATAGGGATGAGGATTCTGGCTTCGCGGGGCACCGGAATTTTACAACGTCCGGGTTGTAGCCGGGCCCGACCCAAGCTTTCACGGTCTGCCCGACCGCGAGTGTAAGCTGTCCAATACAGCATTTTACACGGCTCGGGACCTTTTTGTTACGGGAAGTACAAATTTTTCGGCGTCGAGTTGACGGACGCGAGTCAATTTCCCGATCGCGCTTTCATAGCGGGGGAGTTGGAGCTATGATCGAAGCCGAATCCACCGCGATTCGTATCCTTGAAATAAGTGACCGATGATGATGGAGCGCGAGACCGATTTTGACAAGGCATTGCAAATGCTGACTCAGACCGTTGAGGAGCTGGCGGAGGAAGCGCGGGGAGACGGGCGAGCCCTGCTGGCCTTGCTGCGGACTTTGGAGCGGTTGCACCAGGAAATCCGGGACGATTTGTTTCAGAAGACGTTGCCGAAAAACAGACAGGAACTGTATCATTTGCTGCGGGAGATCGAATCCGAAGGCGGGTGGCCCTACATTCCGCGCAACTCCCTGCGATCGCTCTTGAAGCGGTTTCCCCTGGAGGAGACCGCCCCATCCGAGCCGAAAAAAACCTGACCGGTATCGGGGTCGAACCCTGCCTGGGGATTCGGGGACCCCGCCCGGTTAATTTTTGAGAGCAACGCGACCGAACCCCCCGACACAGCGACACCGTGAACCTCGAAACTCTCTTACAACCCTTCCAGCGCTTCGGCGTCCACCTCGGTTTGGAGCGGATTCAAACCCTCCTGCACCGCTTGGGCGACCCCCAGCGGCGAGTCCCGACCCTGCACGTCGCCGGGACGAACGGGAAAGGCTCCGTCTGCGCGTACCTCTCCTCCATCTTGGCGGAGGCCGGATATCAGGTCGGGCGCTACATCTCCCCCCATCTGGTCGATTGGACCGAACGCATCAATATCAATGGCGTCCCCATTTCCGAAGCCGACTTCCGGGACCTCCTCCGAGAGGTCGCCGCGGCCATCCCCGAAGACGAACCCTCCCCCACCCAATTTGAAGTCATCACGGCGGCGGCCTGGCTGTATTTTGCCGGACAGGACGTGGACGTGGCGGTGGTGGAAGTGGGGCTGGGGGGGCGTCTCGATGCCACCAACGTCATCGCGCGCCCCATCGCCTGCGTCATCACCAGCCTGAGCCTGGAACACCGGCAGCGCCTCGGCCCCACCCTCGCCCACATCGCCCGGGAAAAGGCGGGAATCCTCAAACCCGGCCGGCCGGCCATCGTCGGTCCCCTGCCCCCGGAAGCCCGGAAAGTGGTCGCCGACCGCATGGACGAACTCGGCTGTCCGGCTATGTGGGTGGAGCCGGCCCGACTCGTGACATCCCACCCCTTCGAGCCGGTCGCTTCCTACAACGGTCTGGAGTACCGGCTCCCCCTGCCCGGGCGGGTGCAACTGGTCAACTCGGCGATCGCGATCGCGGCCATCGACGTCCTGCGGGAACAGGGGTGGGCGGTTCCGGACCGGGCGGTTACAGACGGAATCGCCAAAACCCGGTGGCCCGGGCGCCTGCAGTGGGTCGCCCGGGGCGACCGCCAATTTCTGATCGACGGAGCCCACAACCGGGCGGCCGCGGCTGAGTTGCGACGGTACGCGGACGACCTGCAAGCATTCGGGGTGATTGTCCCTCCCATTCATTGGGTGATGGGGATGCTCTCCACCAAAGACCACGCCGACATTTTTCGCGCCCTGCTGCGCCCCGGCGACCGCTTGGATTTGGTTCCCGTCCCCGACCACAGTTCCGCCGCTCCCGAAGACCTCGCCGCCCTCGCCCGGACTGTGTGTCCGGATTTGGGGTCCTGCCGCACCCACGCCGATGCGATCGCCGGTTTGGAGAGCGTTTTGACCACCTCTGAGAAACCGGTGATTTTGTGCGGGTCCCTGTACCTGGCGGGGGCGATTTTGAAAGAATACAAACGGCGGGCGGACGCGGAAATCTGACTTGGGGAGGATGAGTTGTCCCCCCAAAATTTGGTAAGATTTGAATGGTCAATTGTGCATTCTCAACCCGCACGGTCAGAATCCGCGATCGCCCACCATTATATAGTCCTGCCCCATCCATGTTGAGTATTTTATTGCTCGAAGACGATCCGGTCGATGTGGAACTGATCCGCACGATCCTGACCAATGCGGGGATTGAATGTCGCTGGATGCGCGTCGAAAACCAGGATGAATTTGTCCGGTCGCTGAACACCGAAAAATACGACCTGATCCTGGCCGACTACGCCCTTCCCGCCTTCGACGGCATCAGCGCGCTGCAAATTGCCCGGGAACTCGACCCGGAGATGCCCTTCATTTTGGTTTCCGGACAGTTGGGGGAAGAACAGGCGATCGACGCCCTGAAACTGGGGGCGACGGATTACGTCTTGAAACGGCGGCTGTCGCGGCTGCCCCTGGCCGTGGGGCGGGCAATGCGGGAAAGCCGGGAACGGGCGAACCGCCGGCGGGCCGAGGAGGCCCTGCGCCAAAGCGAGGAAAAATACCGCCAGATCGTCGAGACGGCCCGGGAGGGAATTTGGATGATCGCCCGCGACGGCCGGACGATCTACGCCAACGCCCAGATGGCCGCCATGCTGGGCTATAGGGCCGAGGACATTTCGGAGCGCTCCCCCACCGAGTGCGTCGCCCTCGCCGACATCCCCGAAGCCGAACATTTGTGCGAGAATTCCCGCCGGGGCGACCCGGGCCAGCACGAGCTGTGTCTGCCCCGGCGGGACGGGGGCAGCCTGTGGACCTTGATTTCCACCAATCCCATCCGGGACGAAGCGGGGGAGTGCATCGCCACCCTGGCGATGGTGACGGATATCAGCGATCGCAAGCAGGCGGAGCAGAAGTTGGCGCAACTGCTCATCCACGCCCAGCAGCAGACCGTCATTTTGCAGCAGGCGAAGGAGACGGCCGACCGGGCGAACCGGGCGAAAAGTGAGTTTCTGGCCCGGATGAGCCACGAGTTGCGGACGCCGCTCAATTCGATCCTGGGCTTTACCCAACTGATGCTGCGGGACCCGAACCTTTCGGTCAAGCACCACCAATATTTAGAGACGGTGATCCGCTGCGGGCGCCACCTGCTGGCGCTGATCAACGACGTGTTGGATATGTCCAAAATCGAAGCCGGACAGATCAAACTCAAGGAAACGGAATTCGACGTCTTTCAACTGTTGGACAACCTCGAACACCTGCTGAAAATGCGGGCGGAATCCAAGGGGTTAAAACTCGAGTTCGAGCGAGATCCGGACATTCCCCAACCCGTCGTGGCGGACGCCGGCAAACTCCGCCAAGTGCTGTTAAATCTGTTGGACAACGGCATCAAATTTACCGAGGCCGGGACGGTGACGTTGCGGGTGACGCGCAGCGGACCCCAACAAGTTTTGACGCCGGACGATCACCTGTTGCACCTGCGGTTTGAAGTGGAGGATACCGGGCCGGGAATTTCCCGAGAAGAACGGGACCGACTCTTCGAGCCGTTCGCCCAAACCGAAGCGGGGTTGAAGGCCTTTGAAGGCACGGGTTTGGGTTTGGCGATCAGCTATCAGTTCGTGCGGGTGATGGGGGGGGAATTGGATGTCGCCAGTGAAGTGGGTCGGGGGGCGAAATTCTTTTTTGAAATTCCGGTCACCACCGCCGCGATCGCGGACCGTGCAAAAATCCCGTCCGACACCACCGCGAAACGGGTCCCCGACGGCCGCACCTATCGGATTTTGGTGGCCGAGGACGACCCCAGCCACAGCTTCGTTTTGGCGGAGTTTCTCACCCGCGCCGGTTTTGAAGTCCGGCGGGCTAGGGACGGCCGGGAGGCGGTCCGAATCTGGTCGGACTGGCACCCGCACCTGATCTGGATGGATATGCGGATGCCGGAGATGGATGGCTTTGAGGCCACCCGCCAGATCAAGAACTCCCCCGGCGGGGCGGAAACGGCGATCATCGCCCTGACGGCCAGCGTTTTCGACCGCGATCGCGAAGCGCTGCTCTCCGTCGGATGCGATGATTTTGTAGACAAGCCGTTTGAGTATGAGGAATTGTTGAAAAAAATGAGCCGACTGCTCGGACTCAAATTCGTCCGGTCGGACCGTTGAGAGCGGAGCGGCCCGGGCGCGGACGGGGAGTTTCGGGTCGCCGGACAGACGGGATCTCAAGCCAAATTGGCGGGGGCGATCGCTTCCCAACCCGTCATTTCCAGGAGTCGGGACAGGTCGAAGTGTTCCGCCATAATTTGGGCGATGCACTCCACCTTGCTGGCTTCGTGGAGGCGGACCCGGCCGAAGGCGCGGTCGATGATCTCCACCGTCGTCAGGGTGTCGAGGTCCGCGCACAGGATCGGAATTTCCAGCTCCTCGGCCCGGGCGATCACCATCGGGTCAGGGGGCAGTTGTCCCGTCAAGATCAGGCAGTGAGTCGATTGTTCCAGGGCGGCCATTTGGATGTCCCGGCGATCGCCCCCCGTCACCACCGCCATGTTGTGCGATTGGCTGAAATACTTCATCGCCGAACTCACGTTCATTGCGCCGACGCTGAGGCTCTCCACCATCAGGTCCAACCGCTCCCGGCCGCAGGCGACCTGGGCGTCGAGCTGCCGGGCCAGTTCGCCGACGGTGACGCTCCGCAGCAGGGCGTGTCTGGGGAGCAGGCCCAAAATCGGGATGCCGTGACTTTCCAAAAAGGGTTGGACCCGAGTTTGAAGGGTCTCGGAGTGCTCCGGCGTCAGGTCGTTGACGACGATGCCCAGCAGGCGGTCGCCCAACCGTTCCCGGGCCGAGAGCAACTCGTCCAAAAACCGCTGGGAGTCGAAGCGGACGACCAACATCACCGCGGCGTCCAACACCTCGGCGATCCGGATCGGCGACAGGTCGAACAGACTCCCCTCCTGCAGGGTTCCCGGACCTTCGAGCAACACGCAATCCCCCCCCGTCCGTTCCCGATAACCGGCCAGCTCCCGGCGGTAGCCCGCGCTGTCCGGATGGTGGAGATGCTGGTCAATGGTGGCGTCGTCGAGCATCACGACGGGCGGTCGCAGGTGGGATTCGGAAAGTCCCAGGGTTTGGGCGATAAATTGAAAGTCGGCATCTCCCCCCCCGTCCGGAGCGCCATCCATGTCCGTCCCGAGGGGTTTGCCGTAAGCCACGTCAAACCCCCGATTTTTCAACTGATAAGCCAAACCGAGGGCGACCGCAGACTTGCCGCTGTAAGGTTCGATCGATCCGATTAAAAGATACTTGGCAGATTTAGCCACGCAATTGACTCCTCCACTTGCATTCAACGCCATTTCCTAGAATCTGATGTTTCCGGACATCACTTCACGGGGGGCGGGTTCGGTGTCGCTGACCTGTCATCGTCATGCCGGGTAGCGGGGCGACCCCAATTCTCCCCTTCTCCGGACGCACTCGGGCGACGGGTGCCCCCATTATAAAGGTTTCCACGTTCATCGATCGCCCGCCCTCCGCCGGGGGTGAGAGGGGTCGGCGAGGCGATCGCATTTCCGGTCACGATTCCATGTGCAGCAACCGCTTGTAAAACTCCTGGGAAAAATCGATCGTGTGGTTGAGGCGGAAATTGTGGACGATATCGATCAGGTACTTGATGAATTCATAATTCGCCATGATCACTTCGTAGCTCAGATCGGCGTTTCCGTCGAACATCACCCGACATCGGGTCAGGTCCGCCGGCAGCGTCGAAACGCTCCAGGTGGCCACGAAGGGGATGTCCTCCCCGCCGTCAATTTTTCGCGCCCCCTCCAGGCTTTTTTCTCGGTAGAGACTGATCGACAACGGCAAATACCGCCGCTTTTTGTCATCGTAGTAGGGCAGATAAACCCCGACTTCCCGCTTCTCCGCCGGTTTGAGTTCTTTGAGGACTGCGGCCGAATCGGTCATGGTCAAACTCCTGCGAACGCCCATCTCTTCCATCTTAGGCGACGGGTGAGTCCCTTGGCGGACCCGAGCCTTCCTCGGATGCGCCGATACCCGAAGATCAACCGGCGAATTTCCCGACAATGTTGGATACTATATAGCAGCATTGATTCTCATCGGGGGTCGGAATTACGGCTCGAAAACCGGCCGGCGCGATCGCCTGACGATGCCTTCGGGCGGGGGAACTCGACGACCTGTGAATCCCCGCTCCGGGTGGAGGACAATGTAGAGGAACGACCATTGAGTATTGAATTGAGATCATCTATGCCAGAGACATCTCGGCCGAACCATCAGCGTCAGAATCCGACCAGTCGAGGCACGACCGGGTTATATGAAATGCGCCAGAACCCCCGGGATTCGGGCCCGTCCCATAGCACCCGACGGACTCCCCGATTTCCCCTGCGGAATATCCGGCGCTTCCGAAACCTGCCAAATGGCGCGATCGCGGCCCCCCACCGGCCCCCGCAACCCGCCCCCCGCGACGCGGACGCCCTGTCGGTCCCCCCCCAGTGTTATCAACACCGGCGGCGCAAGGCGGCCGCGGCCCTCACCGTCATCTGGGGCGGGACTCTCACCCTGCACTTGATTTCCTGGGGGGCTTGGCTGCTCTGGGGTCTGGGCGGTGTCTTGACCCTGCACGCCCTGCGGGTTTTGTTCGCCGACCCCCGCCGGGGGGAAATCGAGCCGGAGCCGGCCGGAGACGACTGGCCCTTTGTCTCCCTCCTCGTCGCCGCCAAGAATGAGGAGGCCGTGATCGGCAACTTGGTCAAAAACCTCTGCAATCTCGACTACCCGGCCCACTGCTACGAATTGTGGGTCATCGACGACAACAGCAGCGATCGCACCCCTTCGGTCCTCGACGAGTTGGCCGGACGCTACCGGCAGCTCAACGTCCTCCGCCGCGACGAAACCGCCACCGGCGGCAAGTCGGGCGCCCTCAACCAAGTCCTGCCCCTGACCCGCGGCGAAATCGTCGGCGTCTTCGATGCGGACGCCCAGGTGGCCCCCGACCTGCTGCGGCACGTCGTCCCCGAATTTCGGGCCGCACGGGTGGGAGCCGTACAACTGCAAAAGGCGATCGCCAACGCATCCTTCAACTTCTGGACCCGCTCCCAGGCCGCCGAGATGGCTCTGGATGCCTTTTTCCAAAAACAGCGCGTCGCCGTCGGCGGCATCGGGGAACTGCGGGGCAACGGCGAATTTGTCCGCCGCCGCGCCCTGGAAACCTGCGGCGGCTGGTGCGAAGAAACCATCACCGACGACCTCGACCTCACCCTCCGCCTGCACCTAGACCGCTGGGACATCGCCTTCCTGGATCGAGCCGTCGTCTTTGAAGAAGGCGTGACCGGCCCGAGGGCCCTCTGGCACCAGCGCAACCGCTGGGCCGAAGGCGGCTACCAGCGCTATCTCGACTACGGGAAATTCCTCCTCGGCGATCGCCTCAACTTCGGCAAAAAGGTCGATCTGTTCGGCTTTTTGGTCACCCAATACCTGCTGCCGATGGCCGCCGTCCCCGACCTGCTCCTGTCCGCCATCCTCCGCCGTCCGCCCGTCACCACCCCCATCACCCTGCTGGCCGTCACCCTCTCCCTGTTCGGGATGTTCGTCGGCCTGCGCCGCAGCCTGGGGACGGTGAAACCGCTGCCGGACGCCCCCGCTGAAGGCGCGACGGAAACCTCGGAAACCGGCGATCGCACCCCCAACTTCCCCCGGGTGTCCTACGTCACTACATTGTTTCAGACCCTCCGTGGTACGGTGTATATGTTTCATTGGCTGATCGTCGTCGCCAGCACGACCGTCCGCATCTCGGTGCGTCCGAAACGTCTCAAATGGGTGAAGACGGTCCATCAAGGAACCCCTGATCGCCCTTGAGGGTGTTTGACAGAAACCCAAAATCTAGCTAAACATTCTCAATATTGGTCTGTTCACGGAATTTTCGGGGGTTGAGGCGTTTTGTTGCATCGAGCCGGACAATGGGTCCATCCCATCTTTCTGGAAGTTGTCATCTTGGCTTAGTCGTTCAAACGGCTCTGACGTCAAAGACTCGATGCCGTTATCGGAGCGAGTGTATCGCTGCGAAAAATGCGGGTTTGACTGCGATCGAGACTTGAATGCGGCTAAAAATTTGGCAATGGTTCCCGAGCGGAGTCGAGGGATGGCGGGCAGTTCGCCCGTGTCAGCCGGTGGACCGGAGAGTGCCGACACTTCCTTCGGCGAAGCTCCGAAGAAAACATCGAGCCCATCCAACGCCAGCCGAGATTTGGACAACCCATGGATAGGTTTGAGTCGGTTTTTTAGAACGGAGTCCCATGGATTTGCTAGAGTACCAAGCAAAAACCCTATTTCGCCAGATGGCAATCCCGGTGTTGCCCTCCCAGCGAATCGATCGCGCCCACGATCTCAAAGGGTTGAATATTCCCTATCCGGTGGTTCTCAAATCCCAAGTCCGCTCGGGGGGGCGGGGAAAGGCGGGGGGGATCAAGTTCGTCGAAAATACCATCGACGCGGTGGCCGCCGCCCAGACGATTTTTAACCTCCCCATCCGGGACGAATATCCCCAGGTCCTCCTGGCGGAAGCCAAATACGACGCGGACCAGGAACTCTATCTGGCGGTGATCCTTGACCCGGTGATCCGCCGCCCCCTGCTCCTCGGCTCCCTGCAAGGGGGGGTGAACGTGGAGGCGACCCTGTCCCACATCAAACAGGTGGTGGTCGATCAGGAATTTTCCCCCTTTTACGCTCGCCGCCTGATGGTGAAAATGGGGTTGCAAGACCACCATCACCTCGCCGTTAGCAATATCGTGGAGAAAATGTACCGCCTGTTCGTGGACAAAGACCTGGATTTGGTGGAAATTAACCCCCTCGGCATCAGTCCCACCGGGGAGGTGATGGCCCTGGACGGGAAGGTGGTCGCCAACAATGGGGCACTCGGGCGCCACGCGGATTTGGTGATGTTGGTCCGCAACCAACCGGAACCGTCCCGGGAAGACCATTTGGAAACTGTCCGGGAGGCGGTTTTGCCCCCCGACCGCCCCGATTTGGTGGAACTCGACGGCAATATCGCCATCCTGTGCAACGGCGCGGCCCTGACGATGACGACCCTCGACCAGGTGATCGCAGCCCAGGGCAAACCGGCGAATTTCTTGAATTTGGGCGGTGAAGATGATTTCGAGGCCTCGGAGAGTCTCCGCGACCGCCTCTGCCGGGGGTTGGAATTGGTGATGCGATCGAACCGGGTGAAAGTGGTTTTGGTCAACTGGCTCGGCCACCAGACCGCCGCCGATCCCCTGGCCGAGGCGATCGCGGCCCATTTGAAAGGGCGCGGACAAAATCGCCCCCTTCCCCAAATCGTCCTCCGCCTGAACGTGACTGACCTCAAGACGACCCAAGGGCTTTTTGAAGACCTGCCGGTGACGCTCGTCGAAACCTTGGATGATGCCGTCACCGAAGCGGTGGCTTCGGCCCGATAGTTCACGATTCCCAGAACTGACATGAATTTAACGCCAGATAGCAAAGTCATTATTCAGGGTTTGAGAGCCTCCGACTCGTCGCTCCGCGCGGCCCTGAAGATGAAAGCCTACGGGACTAACGTCGTTGCCTACGTCAGCGCCGGCCGGGGGGGTGCGAAGGGGGACGACATCCCCGTATTTGACCTGGTGGAACAGGCCCAGGCGGCTGTGGGCCCCCTGGATACGACGGTGATCTTCGTCCACCCCTACGAAGTCCTCGACGCGGCCCTGGAGGCGATCGACGCCGGCATCCGCCAACTCGTGATCGTTACCGAGGGAATGCCACCGCTGGACATGGTGCGCCTGGTTCGGAAGGCCGAAGCCACGGAAACCCTCGTCGTCGGCCCCAACTGTCCCGGGATCATCGTCCCCGACACTTTACTGTTGGGAACCCACCCCGGCGAATTGTACACCCCCGGTCCCATCGGCCTGATCAGCCGCAGCAGCACCCTCACCTACGAAGTCGCTCAAATCCTGACCCGCGCCAAATTTGGCCAGTCCCTCGGTGTCAGCATCGGCAGTGACCTGATTGTGGGGTCGTCCTTCATCCAGTGGCTGCAAATTTTGGACGAGGACGACAATACCGATGCGATCGTTTTGGTGGGAGAAGTGGGCGGCGCGAGCGAAGAAGAGGCCGCATCCTACATCGCCGAAACCATCGATAAACCCGTCGTCGCCTACATCGCCGGACTCCACGCCCCCCAAGTCCAACTCATCGGCCACGCCAGCACGATCATCACCTCCAAATTTACGGAAGCCGCCCACCCCGGCACGGCCCAGAGCAAAATTGCGGCGTTCAAAAAAGCAAAAATTCCCGTCGCCACACGCCCCTCCCAAATTCCCGATCTGCTGAAAAAGTCCCTTAAAAAAAAGCGATAGTCGAGTGTTGTGGTGAATCAAAAAATAATTTTAATTTGGTATCGAAACGACCTCCGCCTGCACGATCATGAACCGATGCACGTCGCCCTGAAAGCGGATGCCAAAATTATACCCGTTTACTGTTTCGACCCGCGAAAATTCGGAAAAACTGCCTTCGGATTTCCGAAAACCGGCTCATTTCGAGCGCAGTTTATAATTGAAAGTGTTACAAATTTGCGCCATAATTTACAACAATTGGGATGCGATTTGGTGGTGCGAGTCGGACATCCCGAAATGGCAATTGCCGCGATCGCAAAAAAATTAAACGTCGATAAAATTTACTATCACAAAGAAGTCACATCAGAAGAAATTACCGTCGAAAATAATCTCAAAAACAGCACCGATATCCCGACCCAATCCTTTTGGGGCGCGACCCTCTATCATCTCGAAGACCTGCCCTTTCCCATACAAAATATCCCCGAAGTTTTTACCCAATTCCGAAAACAAGTCGAAAAAAAATCGACCGTTTATCCAGCTTTTCCAACCCCCAAAAATTTGCCCCCCTTACCCGACATCGAACCCGGTTCCATTCCCACCTTAGAAGAACTCGGACTCGAACCTCCAGTTTTTGACAGCCGCGCCGTTTTAAACTTTCAAGGCGGCGAAACGGCGGGTTTGAATCGATTAAACAACTATATTTGGGAGCGGGATTGTCTGAAAAACTACAAGCAAACCCGAAACGGAATGTTGGGTCCCGACTATTCCTCCAAATTTTCCCCCTGGTTGGCTTCCGGTTGCCTTTCTCCCCGCTTCATCGCTCAACAAGTCCGGGAATACGAAGAAAATCGGGTCAAAAACGATTCGACTTATTGGTTAATATTTGAATTGTTGTGGCGGGACTATTTTCGCTTTATCTGCCTCAAACACGGCGACAAAATCTTCCGAAAATCCGGATTGCAGGGGGTGGAGATCCCCTGGCGGGAGGACTGGGAACAGTGCGATCGCTGGCGGCTTGGGACCACCGGATTTCCCCTCGTCGATGCCAACATGAGAGAACTGGCGGCGACGGGGTTCATGTCCAACCGGGGGCGGCAAAATGTGGCGAGTTTTTTAACAAAAAATTTGGGAATCGACTGGCAAATCGGCGCCGAATGGTTCGAGTCCCTGCTGATCGATTACGATGTCTGCAGCAATTGGGGAAATTGGAACTATACGGCCGGGGTGGGCAACGACGCCCGGGGTTTCCGCTATTTCAACATCCCCAAACAGTCGAAAGATTACGATCCCAAAGGGGAATATGTCAGACATTGGTTGCCAGAATTATCTGCCATTCCCGCATCGAAGATTCACGCCCCCTGGACGTTATCAAATGCAGAACAACGGCAATTTGGAGTACATTTGGGGGTGGACTATCCCCATCCGATGGTGGATTTGCAACAGTCCGTCCGAGACAACCGGCGGGTTTACGAACGGGCGTTGAGTCAGAATAGATAGGGAAGTCATCATGAAACATATCTAGCCCCCAAACCCCCAATTATGGGGGCTTTGACCGGATCGAATTTTCACGAATCCTTTCACACTGCTATAGATAGGGAAGTCGTGCGATTCGTTCGGGAGTGAAATAGGGCTGAAATGCCTGAAATAGCCTCCCGGTAAGGCTTTCACCCCCTCGGGTG